>JAEKLK010000294.1 GCA_019509895.1 Betaproteobacteria bacterium
TGGGCGCCGCGCAGCTCGCCGCGGCGCGTTCGGCCGCCGAGGATGCCGGCATCGCCGTCACCGGCCTGCACTGGCTGCTGGTGAAGCCGGCCGGGCTTTCCATCAGCACGCGAGACGATGCGGTGCGCAAGCGAACCATCGACGTGATGCACCTGCTCATCGACCAATGTGCCGAGCTCGGCGGCAAGTATCTGGTGCATGGCTCGCCGCACCAGCGCCGCATCGATCCGGGCGAAACCCGCGCCGCTGCCATGGCCCGCGCGCGCGACAGCTTCGCCGCCGTGGCCGAGCATGCCGCCAAGGTGGGCGTCGTCTATTGCATCGAGGCGCTCTCCTCCGAGCAGACGCCGCTCATCAATACGCTGGAGGAGGCGGCGCAGCTCGTCGCCGAGATTGCGAGCCCGGCCGTGCGCAGCATGCTCGACTGCAGCTCCGCCGGCCGCATGGAGAAGGAGCCCGTGCACGCGCTCATCGATCGCTGGCTGCCGAAAGGCTTGATTGCGCACGTGCAGGTGAACGACCGCAACCGCCAGGGCCCGGGGCAGGGCGAGCAGCGCTTCGCGCCGCTCCTCGCCTCGCTCCGCCGGCACCGCTATGCGGGCGACATCGCCGTGGAGCCCTTCGACTACGTGCCGGACGGCCCGGCCGCCGCGGCGCGGGCGATCGGCTACATGCGCGGCCTCATCGAAGCGCTGGAATGAAGTTCTCGATCCGGGAGATCGACCTGTTGGAGCGCGACGTGCGGCTGCGCATGCCGTTTCGCTTCGGCATCGTGACGCTGACCGAAGCACCGCAGGCCTTTGCCCGCGCGCGCATCCGCCTGCAAAACGGTGAGGAGGCCGTAGGCGCGGCGGCCGAATTGCTCGCGCCGAAATGGTTCGACAAGAGCCCGGCGCTCACCAACGAGCAGAACTTCGATCAGCTACGCCTCGCTCTCATGTTGGCGCGCGACGCCTATTTCGCGGGCGGAACGAACACGGCCTACGGGCATTTCTCGTCGCAATACGATACGCAAATCGTCCGCGGCGCTGCCCGCGGGCTGAACGCGCTGGTCGCGAACTACGGGCCGGCACTGATCGATCGCGCGCTTCTCGACGCGCTGTGCCGTGCGCTCGGCGTCTCGTTCTACCAGGCGGTGCGCAGCAATGCGCCCGGCATCACCGCGCCGGAAACCAAAGGCTTCCTGGAGACGCTGCGACCACGAAGCGAGATCGCGGCGCGCCATACCGTCGGACTGGTGGATCCGATCACCTCGGTCGAGCAACGCGTGAACGACGGCTTGCCGGAGACGCTCGAGGAAGTCGTGGCGCGCTACGGCCATCGCTGGTTCAAGCTCAAGGTGGGCGGCGATGCAAGGACGGATGTCGAGCGCCTGGCGGCGATAGGCTCGGTGCTCGACCGGATTCCCGATGTCTACCACGCCAGCGTCGACGGCAATGAGCAGTACGCCGACGTCGACGGCGTGCTCCAGCTCTGGAGCCGCATGAAGGCCGATCCGAGGCTCAAGCGCCTTACTGCCAGCATCGTGTTCATCGAGCAGCCGATCAAGCGCCAGAGCGCGCTCGCCGCCGATGTTTCGGCGTTGAGCAAAGAGAAGCCGGTGATCATTGACGAATCGGACGACTCGCTCGATGCCTTCCCGCGCGCCAAGGCGCTCGGCTACAAGGGCGTGTCGTCCAAGACGTGCAAGGGCATCTACAAGTCGATCATCAACGCCGCACGGTGCGCTGCGTGGGGTCGCGACTACTTCATGACCGGCGAGGACCTCACCGTCCAGGCGGGGCTCGCGCTGCAGCAGGATCTTGCGCTCGTCTCGCTGCTGGGCCTCACGCATGTCGAGCGCAACGGTCACCACTACGTGAACGGCATGACCGGCCTGCCAGCTGCGGAGCAGGAGGCTTTTCGCGAGGCGCATCCCGATCTGTATGAGCGGAGCCACGGCGCGCTTCGCGTGCGCATCCGCAACGGCAATCTGCAGATCCGCTCGCTCGACCGCCCAGGGTTCGCGAGCGGGGCGATGCCGGACTGGAACGAGATGAGGGAAATGACCATCAGATGAGCGAGAAGCGCATCGGCATCATCATGCATGGCGTCACCGGGCGCATGGGGATGAACCAGCACCTCATCCGCTCCATCCTGGAAATACGCAAGCAGGGCGGCGTCGCGCTGAAGGACGGCACGAAGCTCATGCCTGATCCGCTGCTCGTCGGTCGCAACGCTGCCAAGGTCGAGGAGCTTGCGAGGCGGCACGGCGTCACGCGCTGGACGGCCGATCTAGACGCCGCGCTGAACGGTCCGGACGAGATTTTCTTCGACGCCGCATCGACGCAACTGCGGCCGAAGCTCGTCAAGCGCGCCATTGCCGCCGGCAAGCATATCTACTGCGAAAAGCCGGTTTCCACCACGCTCGCCGAGGCGAAGGATCTTTATGCGGCGGCGAAGAAGGCGCGCATCAAGCACGGCGTGGTGCAGGACAAGCTCTGGCTGCCGGGCTTGCTCAAGCTGCAGAAGCTGCGCGAAGAGGGATTCTTCGGGCGCATCTTCGCCGTGCGCGGCGAGTTCGGCTATTGGGTGTTCGAAGGCGACCGCGTGCCGGCGCAACGGCCCTCATGGAACTACCGCAAGAAAGACGGCGGCGGCATCATCCTCGACATGCTGTGCCATTGGCGCTACGTCCTCGACAACCTGTTCGGCGAAGTGCAGGCGGTCAGCTGCGTCGGCGCCACCCACATCCCGTTCCGTTGGGACGAGGATGGCAAGAAGTACAGGGCGACGGCCGACGATGCTGCCTACGCCACTTTCCAGCTCAAGGGTGACGTCATCGCGCACTTCAATTCATCGTGGGATGTGCGCGTGCGACGCGACGATCTGCTCACCATCCAGGTCGATGGCACCGAAGGGAGCGCCGTGGCCGGCTTGCGGCGCTGCTTCACGCAGTCCTATACCGAGACGCCGAAGCCGGTCTGGAATCCGGACATCCCGCAGCCGATCAACTTCTTCGAGAACTGGAAGGAAGTGGCGGGCGAGGACTACGACAACGCCTTCAAGGTGCAATGGGAGCTTTTCCTGAAGCACGTGGCAGGCGAAGGCTCGTTCCGCTGGAACCTGCTAGAAGGCGCGAAGGGCGTGCAGCTCGCGGAATTAGGGCTCAAGAGCTGGCGCCAGCGAAAATGGCTCGACGTACCGAGGCTCAAACCATGAAGCGGGACACGCTGCTCAGCATCAAGCTGCCGACCGCGGATGGCGGCACTGAGCAGTACGCCGTCCGCGAGCCGCAGCAATTCGCGAGGCCGAGGCGGGCTTTCACGCGCAAGGCGCTCGCCGCGGCGCATGTCGTTGCGGATCCGCGATCGACGAAGGAGCCGTGGCTGGACGCGGCGATCGACTGGGAGGCGACGCTCGCCTATCGCCGGCACCTGTGGTCCTGGGGGCTCGGCATCGCCGAGGCGATGGACACGGCGCAGCGCGGCATGGGCCTTGACTGGACCAATTCGCTCGAGCTCATCCGCCGTACGGTGGCCGAAGGCGGCGGTTATGTCGCGAGCGGTGCGGGCACCGACCACCTCCCCGCGGGAACGCATGCGCTCGAGCGCATCATCGCCGCCTACGAAGAACAATGCGCGGCCATCGAGAAGCTCGGCGGCCGCATCATCCTCATGGCGAGCCGCGCGCTCGCGGCGAGCGCCAAATCGCCGGAGGACTACGCGCGGGTGTACGACCACATCCTGTCGCAGGTCAAGGAGCCGGTGATCATCCACTGGTTGGGCGAGATGTTCGATCCGGCGCTCGAGGGCTACTGGGGCGCAAAGGAGCACTACGCGGCGATGGACACCTGCCTTGCCGTGCTGCAGAAGCACACCGCCAAGATCGACGGCATCAAGATCTCGCTCCTCGACAAGGACAAGGAGATCCGCATGCGCCGGCGCCTGCCCAGGGGCGTGCGCATGTACACCGGCGACGACTTCAATTTCGCCGAGCTGATAGAAGGCGACACCGAAGGCTATTCCGATGCGCTGCTCGGCATCTTCGATTCGATCGCGCCGGCCGCATCGCACGCCCTGTCGGCGCTAGCGGCGGGCGACAAGGCGGCGTATCACCAGGCGCTGGCGCCGACCGTGCCGCTCTCGCGCCATATGTTCCGGGCGCCGACACGCTTCTATAAGACCGGCGTGGTGTTCATGGCGTGGCTGAATGGTCACCAGAGCCACTTCGTCATGGTCGGCGGCCAGCAGTCCGCGCGACATGTGCTGCATTTGGCCGAGCTTTTCCGGCTCGCGGACTCGGCCGGGCTCCTCGTTGATCCGCTGCTCGCGTGCGCGCGCATGAAGCAACTGCTGGAGATTCACGGATGCGGCTGAGACCGCTCGGCTCGTTCGGCCTGGAGGCCGACGACATCACCGCGCCGTTCCGCGATATCTGGGACGCGTTCTTCGCCGGGCAGATCCTGGTGTTCCGCGGCCTCGAGCTCAGCGCCCGCGAGTTCCTGGCGTTCGCGCGACAGCTCGGCCATCCTGAACCGCATGTGATTGACCAGTTCCACCATCCCGAGCACGCGGACATCCTGATCCTTTCGAACGTGCGCAAGGATGGCCAGCCGATCGGCCTCGCCGATGCCGGCACGTATTTCCACACCGACTATTCATACCTCGATGTGCCGGCGCGTTGCACGCTGCTCTATTCGCTGCAGGTGCCGAAGCTCGGCGGCGACACACTCTTTGCCGACCAGTACAGCGCCTACGATGATCTGCCCGTCGCCATGAAGCAGGAGATCGACGACCTTGTGGCACTGCACCACTACGGCAACCGCGACGATCTGAACACGAGCTCCCGCACCGTCGCCTCCGTGCTGACGGAGGAGCAGGAGCAGAAGATGAATTGGGTACGCCACCCCGTGGTGCGCAAGCATCCGATCACCGGCCGCAAGGCGCTCTACGCAGTTTCGGGGAGCTCGTTCGCCATCGACGACATGCCGGAGGACGAGGCGATCGAGCTGCTCGATGAGCTGAAGCGCCACGCCACGCAGCCGAAGTACCAGTACCGGCTGAAGTACGGCGTCGGCGACATGGTGATCTGGGACAACGCGTCGCTGCTGCATTCGGCGACGCTCACGGACGCGGACGATCCGCGTACACTCTGGCGCATCACCATCAAGGAGGAGGGGAGATGAAACGGCTATTTGCGCTCGGCGCGCTGGCCGCCGCCTTCGCGGGCGGCGCGGCGGCGCAGGACCTGACGCTGCACGGCGCTTCGCAGTTCAACGACGACCACGCCTTCACCAAGGCGATGGTCAAGTTCGAGGAGCTGGTCAAGAAGTACTCAGGCAAGAACATCGCCTTTGTCCTGCACAAGAACAGCGAGCTCGGCCTGGAGAAGGACTACTTCGCCTACATGAACCAGGGCAAGGCGGTGGATTACGCCATCGTTTCGCCTGCCCACATGTCGACCTTCTCGCGCGCCGCGCCGTTCATCGATGCGCCGTTCATCTTTCGTGACCTGGCGCACTGGAACAAGGTGCTCGACGCCGATCTCCTCAAGCCGGTCGCGGATGAGATCG
>JAEKLK010000172.1 GCA_019509895.1 Betaproteobacteria bacterium
GGTGACGCCACCGCGCATCCGGCAAAAGCTGCGCGAGGTGAATGCTTGAGCACGCCCATCGCCTTTACGCTCCGTGTCAACGGCAAGCACTACGCGATCCGCACACCGGCGCGGCGCAACCTTGCCGATGCGCTGCGCGAGGATTGCGGCCTGACCGGCACGCACCTCGGCTGCGAGCACGGCGTGTGCGGCGCCTGCACCGTACTCGTCGACGGCAAACCGGTGCGTGCCTGCCTGATGTTCGCGGTGCAGGCGCAGGGCAAGGAGGTGCGCACGGTGGAAGGGCTTGCGGACGGCGAGAACTTCCATCCGCTGCAGCAGGCCTTCTGGGAACACCACGGGCTGCAGTGCGGCTTCTGCACGCCGGGCTTCCTGATGCTGGCCGCCGGCGTGCTGGAAGCCGAGCCGGACATCGGCGATGAGGAGCTGAAGCAGGTCCTGTCCTCCAACCTTTGCCGCTGTACCGGCTATCAGAACATCCTCAAGGCGGTGCGCGCGGCCGCGGCCGAGATGAGGAAGCGCGCGAAGTGAAATACATCGGCAGGTCGCTCCGGCGGCTCGAAGACCGCACGCTCCTCCTCGGGCGCGGTGAGTACGCGGCCGACCTCAGCGCGCCCGGACAGCTCCATATGCGGGTGGTGCGATCGTCGGTCGCGCACGGAAAACTCCTCGCCGTCCACAAGAGCGAGGCGCGCGCGCATCCCGGCGTGCACGCCGTGTGGAGCTACGACGACGTACGCCACGTGCCGCCGATCGGCATCCGGCTGACGCGGGTCGGCGGCCTCGAGCCCTACCAGCAGACGGTGCTCGCGAAAGACGAGGTGCGCTACGTCGGCGAGCCGGCGGCGGTGGTATTCGCGGACGATCCCTACGCCGCCGAGGATGCGGCGGAGCTCGTCGGCATCGAGATCGATGAGCTGCCGGCCATCGTCTCGCCGCTCGAAGCGCCGGAAGCGGCGCTGATCGAGAAAGGCTACGGCGATCTCGCCGCCGCCTTTGCCGCCGCGCATGCCGTGATCGAGCTCGAGGTCGCCGTGGGCCGCCACAGCGGCGTGCCGCTCGAGACGCGCGGCGCGCTCGCCGAGTTCGATCCCGCGAGCGGCATCCTCACCATGAAGGGCGCGGCGAAGGTGCCTCACTACAACCGCGATCAGGTGGCCCGCATGCTGGACCTGCCCGCCGACATGGTGCACCTCATCGAAGGCCACGTTGGCGGCGGCTTCGGCGTACGCGGGGAACTCTATCCGGAGGACGTGCTCGTGTGCCACGCGGCGCTACGTCTGAAGCGATCGGTGAAGTGGATCGAGGATCGCTTCGAGCATTTGATAGCGGCGAACCATTCGCGCGACCAGATCCATCGCCTGCGGGCGGCGGTGGATGCCGATGGGTTCGTGCTCGGACTGGAGGACGAGATCTTCACCGACCAGGGCGCCTACATCCGCACGCACGGCGTGACGGTTTCCGATCTCGCGTGCGCGATGCTTCCCGGGCCTTACATCATTCCGGCGTATCGCGCGCGCGCTCATGTGCGGCTGACCAACAAGACGCCCTGCGGTACCTATCGCGCGCCGGGCCGTTACGAGAGCACCTTCGCGCGCGAGCGCCTGATGGACGCAGTCGCCGCGCGCCTGCGATTGGATCCAATGCAGGTACGCCGCCGCAATTTCATAGCGCCGGAGCGCATGCCTTTCGACCGTGGCGTCGATACGCTGGGCACGCGCGTGGTGTACGACTCGGGGAACTACGCGCTGCTGCTGGACAAGCTGCTCGCCCGGCTCGATTACCCGGCGCTCAAGCGGCAGCTCGCAGATCGGCGTGCGCAAGGGGAAAAGGTCGGCCTGGGAATCGCGCTTTTCGTCGAGAAGAGCGGCCTCGGGCCCGCGGACAAGGCGGTGATCACACTTGAGGCGGGCGGCACGGTCGAGATCGTGACCGGCGCCGCGTCGATCGGCCAGGGAATCGAGACGGTGATGGCGCAGATCTGCGCGGAGGTGCTGGACATCGCGCCCGAGCGCATGCGCGTGCTGCACGGGCGCACCGACCGCATCGATCATGGCATGGGCGCATTTGCCTCGCGCGTCACTGTGATGACCGGGTGCGCGGTCAAGGCAGCCGCCGAGGCGCTGAAGGAGAAGATGGCGCATGAGCAGCCGCCGATCAGCGCGGAGGGGTGGTTTCGCAGCACGCACATGAACTATCCGTACGGCATCCATGCCGCGGTAGTGCGCGTGGACCCGGCGACCTGTGGAGTGACGGTCGAGCGCTTCGTCGTCGGCTGCGACATCGGCCGTGCGGTGAACCCGATGCTGGTGGAAGGCCAGTTCACCGGCGGCGCGGCGCAGGGCATCGGCGGCGCGCTGCTGGAGGAGTTTCTTTACGACGCGGCCGGTCAGCCGCTCGCCACGACCTTCGCCGATTACCTCCTGCCGACAACCGCCGAGGTGCCGCCGATCGAGGTGCTGGTCACCGAGGACGCGCCGAGCCCGCTCAACCCGCTCGGCGTCAAGGGCGCCGGCGAGGGCGGCATCAACGCCGCCGGCGCGGCGATCGCCGCGGCGGTGGACGACGCCCTTGGGCGGCCCGGCGCCGTGACGCGGCTGCCGATCACACCGCAGCGGCTGCATCGCATTACACTCTCGGCAAAGGAGGAACACCGATGACCAGCAGGCGCAGGTTCGCAATAGCGGCGGCGGCGGGGGTGCTCGCCGCGGCGATGGTTCCCGCCGCCGTACAGGCGCAAGGCGTCTTCAAGATCGGCGAGCTCAACAGCTACAAGTCGCAGCCGGCCTTCCTCGAGCCCTACCACCGCGGCTGGCAGATGGCGATCGACGAGATCAACGCCAAGGGCGGCGTGCTCGGGCGCAAGCTCGAAGTGGTGTCGCGCGACGACGGCGGCAACCCGGGAGACGCCGTGCGCGTCGCCGAAGAGCTGGTCAGCCGCGAAGGCGTGAACGTCCTCGCCGGCACATTCCTCTCGCATCTTGGCCTCGCGGTCTCCGACTTCGCGAAGCAGAAGCGCGTGTTTTTCCTTGCCGCGGAGCCGCTCACCGACAAGATCACATGGCAGAACGGCAACCGTTACACCTACCGCCTGCGCGCATCGACTTATATGCAGGTCGCGATGCTCGTGCCGTACGCGCTCGAGGCAAAGAAGAAGCGCTGGGCGCTGGTCTACCCGAATTTCGAGTACGGACAGTCGGCGGCCACCTGGTTCAAGCAGATGATGAAGGACAAGCAGCCGGACATCGAGTTCGTCACCGAGCAGGCGACGCCACTGGGCAAGGTGGAAGCCGGGCCGGTGGTGCAGGCGCTGGCGGACGCCAAGGTGGACGGTATCTTCAATGTGCTCTTCGGGCCGGACCTCTCGCGCTTCGTGCGCGAGGGCACGACGCGCGGACTTTTCAAGGGCAAGACCATGGTGAGCCTGCTCTCGGGCGAGCCGGAATATCTCGATCCGCTGAAGGATGAAGCGCCGCTCGGCTGGATTGTGACCGGCTATCCGTGGGACAAGATCAACACGCCCGAGCACAAGGCGTTCGTCGCCGCGTACGAGAAGCGCTACAACGACTATCCGCGGCTCGGCTCGCTCGTCGGCTACATCACGATGAAATCGCTCGCCGCCGGCATCGCCAAGGCGGGCGGCACGGATACCGAGAAGCTGATCAGCGCCTTCGCCGATCTGAAGGTGGATACGCCTGCCGGGCCGGTGACCTACCGCGCGATCGATCACCAGAGCACCATGGGCGCCTGGGTGGGCAGGATCGCGGTCGAGAAGGGCAAGGGGACGATGACCGACATCAAGTACATCGATGGCGCCTCGGTGCAGCCCTCCGATGCCGAAGTGAGGAAGCTGCGCTCGGGGGAGTAGCCTGCCTCTAGAAGTTCTGGCGCTCCAGGCCTTGAACGGCCTGGCCAACGCCTCGTCGCTCTTCTTCCTGTCGGCGGGTCTGTCGCTGATCTTCGGCGTCAGCCGCGTCGTCAACATGGCGCACGGCTCGCTCTACATGCTCGGCGCCTACATCGCCTACACATGCGCGAGCAAGCTCGGCGGCATGCTTGGCTTCTGGGGCGGGCTGGTGGCCACGGCTGCAGCGCTCGCGCTGGTCGGCACGCTGATCGAGGTGCTGCTGCTGCGGCGGATTTATCACGTTGCCGAGCTGTTCCAGCTCCTCGCGACGTTCGCCCTGGTGCTGCTCCTGAGCGACGTGGTCGCCGCGCTTTGGGGCGTCGAAGACCTGCTCGGGCCGCGCGCGCCGGGATTGCGTGGCTCGGTGGAAATCCTCGGGCATAACTATCCGCAGTACGACCTCTTCCTTTTGTTCCTCGGTCCCGTCGTGCTCGCCGGGCTGCACATCCTGCTCTCCCGCACGCGCTGGGGCACGCTGGTGCGCGCCGCGACGCAGGATCGCGACATGGTTGCGGCGCTCGGCGTCGACCAGGCCAAGCTCTTCACCGCGGTCTTTGCCCTTGGCTCGGCTCTGGCCGGCCTTGGCGGCGCGCTCGAGACGCCGCGCCAGCCGGCGAATCTCGGCATGGATTTAAGCGCCTTGGGCGATGCCTTCGTCGTCGTGGTGGTCGGCGGCATGGGATCCATTCCAGGCGCGTACGTCGCCGCGCTGCTGATCGCGGAGATCAAGGCGATCTGCATCGGCCTGGGCACGCAGCATATCGCCGGCGTGGCCTTCAATTTCTCCAAGCTGACACTGGTCGCCGAATTCATCGTCATGGCGATCGTGCTGATCGCGCGGCCTTACGGCCTGCTCGGCCGCGCCCAGGGCATGCCGCGCCACGCCGCGGCAATGGAGGATCCCCTCAAGCCGGCCGGGCAGGCGCTGCGCTTGCTCGCGCTGGCGGTGCTCGTGGGACTGCTTGCCGTGCCGCTCCTGGCCGAGGCTTCGCCGTACACCGTCGTGCTCGCTACCGATGTGCTGATCGCCGTGCTGTTCGCGGCGAGCCTGCATTTCATCGCCGGCCCGGGCGGCATGCATTCATTCGGCCATGCCGCGTACTTCGGCCTGGGGTGCTACGGCGCGGGCTTGCTGCTCAAGCTCGCCGGCTTGCCGATGGCCGCTGCCATCGCCGGCGCGCCGCTGGTCGCGGCGCTCGCCGCTGCACTCTTCGGCTGGTTCGCCGTGCGGCTCTCCGGTGTCTATCTCGCGATGCTGACGCTCGCCTTTGCGCAGATCGTCTGGGCGGTCGTGTTCCAGTGGGAGACGCTCACCGGCGGCTCGAACGGCGTGCTCGGCATCTGGCCGCCGGCGCCGTTCAACCGCGCCGGGATCTACTACCTGCTGGTGCTCGGGCTGACGGTGCTCGGCGTGCTGCTGATGCGCCGCATTCTCTTCGCCCCCTTCGGCTATGCCATGCGCGCCGGCCGCGATTCGCCGCTGCGCGCCGAAGCGACCGGCATTGCCGTGCTCAAAGTCCACTGGCTGGCGTTCATCATCGCGGGCAGCGTCTGCGGCCTCGCCGGCGCGTTGTTCGCATTCGCGAAGGGCGGTATCTCCCCCGAGACGATTCACGTCTCGCGCTCGATCGACGGCCTGGTAATGGTGCTCCTGGGCGGCATCCATGAGCTCGCCGGCCCGCTGGTGGGCGCGCCGGTGTTCACGCTGCTACAGGACTCGGTCATGCGGCAGACGCCGTACTGGCGTGGCGTGCTGGGCGTCGTAATCCTGGTACTGGTGCTCGTCTTTCCGCTCGGCATCGCCGGCACGATCGCCGCCTGGGCGAGGCGTTTCGCGCGATGAAGCCGCTCCTCGAAGTGCGCAACCTGCGCAAGGCGTTCGGCGGGGTGCGCGCGGTCGATGATGTGAGCTTCGCCCTCGCCGAAGGCGAGTTCCTCGCGCTCATCGGCCCGAACGGCGCGGGGAAGTCGACCTGCTTCAACATGCTGAACGGGCAGCTAGCGCCCGACGGCGGCGACATTCTGCTGGGCGGGAAATCGATCCTCGGCCTCGGGCCGCGGCAGATCTGGAAGCGCGGCGTCGGCCGCACGTTCCAGGTGGCCGCCATCTGGGGCTCTCTCACGGTCTGCGAGAACGTGCAGATCGCGCTTCTCGCGCATGCCGGGGAAGTCTTCCGCCTCTGGCGGCCGGTGGCGGCGCGTTATCGTGAAGAGGCGCTCGCGCTTCTCGGCGATGTCGGCATGCAGGCTCAGGCGCAGCGGCCGGCGCGCGAGCTCGCCTATGGTGACGTGAAGCGCGTCGAGCTCGCCCTCGCCCTCGCCAGCCGGCCGCGGCTCTTGCTGATGGACGAGCCGACCGCTGGCATGGCGCCGCGCGAGCGAAATGAGCTCATCTCGCTTGCCCGGCGCCTGGTGCGGGAGCGCGGCATCTCGGTGCTTTTCACCGAGCACTCGATGGATGTGGTGTTTGCGCATGCCGAGCGCATCATCGTCCTCGCGCGCGGCCGCCTGATTGCGCAGGGCGATGCGGCCACCATCCAGGCCGACCCGAAAGTGCAGGAGACGTACTTCGGCTCGGGCCGCATGCTGGCGCGGCGGCGCGCCTGATGCTGGAAGCGCAAAAGCTCTGCGCCTGGTACGGCGCGGCCCAGATTCTGTTCGACGTCTCGCTCACCGTCTGCGAGGGCGAAGTCGTGGCGCTCATGGGTCGCAACGGCTCGGGCAAGACCACGACCATGAAGGCAATCATGGGCCTCGTCGGCCGCCGCGCCGGCAGCGTGCGCTTCGATGGCCATGACCTCATGGCGTTGAAGACCTTCCAGATCGCGCGCCTGGGCATCGGCTGGGTACCGGAAGAGCGGCGCATCTTTACCGAGCTGACTCTTGCCGAGAACCTGGAGGTCGGCCGGCGGGCGGCGAATGGACGCGCACCCTGGACGCCCGAGCGCCTGTTCCAGCTCTTCCCCAACCTGGCCGAGATGCGCGAGCGTCCCGGCGGCCGCATGAGCGGCGGCGAGCAGCAGATGCTCACGGTCGCCCGGACCTTGATGGGCAATCCGCGCCTCGTGCTGCTCGATGAGCCATCCGAAGGCGTCGCGCCGCTCGTGGTAGAGCGCATGGCCGACACGATCGCCGAGCTGAAGAAAGAAGGGCTGTCGGTGCTTCTCTCGGAGCAGAACCTGCCGTTCGCCGGCGCGGTGTCGGACCGCGTCTATATCCTCGAGAAAGGCCACATCGCCTGGAGCGGCGGCATGGCCGAGCTCGAGGCGAGCGAAGAATTACAGCGCCAGTATCTCGGGGTCTGATTCACGGCTTGAGCACTACCTTGCCGAAGACTTCGCGCTCTTCGATCAGCCGGAACGCTTCGTTCACCTCGGACAGGGGCAGCTCCTTGTCGACGATCGGCTTGAGCTTGCCCTCCTGGATGAGGCCGAGCAGCGCTTCGAGATCCTCACGCATGAAGCTGTTCGAGCCGAGCACCTGGATCTCGAACGACCAGATGTAGCGCAGGTCCTCCTTGGGATCGAAGCCGGCCGTGGCGCCGCAGGTGAGCACCTTGCCGCGCCGGTGCACGACCTTGAGCGAGGGCACCCAGGTATCGCCGCCCGTGAAGTTGACCACCACGTCGACGCCGCCCTCGAACTTGCGCCGATGCGGCTTGGTGTACTTGCCGTACACCCACTTCACGAAGTCTTCCTTCGTGTAATCGATGACGTGGTCCGCGCCGATCTTTTTCAGCCGCTCGAGCTTCGCCGACGAGCTCGCGCACGCGATCACTTCTGCGCCCTTCATCTTCGAGAGCAGGACCGAGGCCGTGCCCACGCCACCCGAGGCACCGAGGACCAGGATGCGATCTTTCGCCTGTATGTCGCCGATCGTGTACATCATGCGGATCGCCGTGCCGTAGGCGACAGGCAGGCACGCGGCGTCTTCGTAGCTCACGCGCTCCGGCATGCGCACGAGGTGATGTGCCGGCACGGCACAGTACTCTGCGAGCCCGCCGGGCCGCACTTCGCCGACCAAGCCGCCCGGCCCGACGCGGTCGACCGGGTCGATCATGACGCGCTCGCCGAGCTTCCAGTCCTTGACGCTGGCGCCGAGGGCGACGACCTCGCCTGCGAAGTCGAGTCCCATGATGGCCGGCATCGGCACCGTGATCCCCGGCATGCCGCGGCGAGTGAAGATGTCGTGGTAGTTCAGCGTGCAGGCGCGCACGCGCAGCAGTATCTCGTCCGCCCCGGGCCGTGGATCGGGGTAATCGGTCCGGTACTGGATCGAGCCCGGGCCGCCATGCTCGGTAATCACGGCTGCTTTCATCGTTGCTCCTCGAGCGCCTTCCATTGCTCGAGCGCGACGCGCTCGAGCTGCTTTCGGTCGACCTTGCTGGTAGCCGCGAGCGGCAGCTCGGGCACGAAGATAACCATGCGCGGATGCTGGTAGGCGGGGGCATTGGCAAGCGCGTGGCGCTTGATGTCTTCTTCGCTCGGCTGCGTGCCGGGACGCGGCACGATGAAGGCCACGGGTTTCGTGCCCTTGATCTCGTCGGGCACCGCCACCACGGCAGCCTGCGCGACATCGGGATGGCGCGCGAGCATGAGCTCTACCTCGGGCGGGAAGATATTCTCGCCGCCCGAGACGAACATATCGTCGACGCGGCCGACGAACCAGTAGCAGCCGCTCGCGTCGCGCCTGAAGAGGTCGCCCGATTTATACCAGCCGTCGGGCTCGAGCGTACGCGCCGTGCGTTCCGGGTCGTTCAGGTAGCCAAGCATCACCGCAGGGGTTCGCTGCCAGAGCTCCCCTTCCTGCGCTTCCCGTCCCTGGGCATCGACAAGCCTGAGCTCCACGCCTTGCTGCGGCCAGCCGAGCGCCGCATCCGGCTTCGGCCGGCCGCCGGGATCCGGACCGAAGACGATCGGTCCGGCCTCCGTCGTGCCATAGACGTTCACCACCCGGGCATTGGGAAACGCGGCGCGGACCTGGGCCATCAGGGCCTCGCTCACCGGCGCCGAGCCCATGCGGATCGCGCTGACGCTCGACACATCGGTCGCTTCGAAAAGCGTTTTCTCGCGGAACATCATCGCCAGCATCGGCGGCACGGCGGTGAGCCAGGTGGCGCGAAACCGGGCGATCGCCTCGATGTAGTGGCGAGTCTGGAATTGCGGCAACAGCACCACTGTCGCGCTCGCTGCGAGGGCGAACTTCAGCGTCCCGAGACCGTTCATGTGGAAGAGCGGCGCGGCGATGAGCAGGCGGTGATGGTCGTACGGCCCACCGCGCAGGCGCATCCGCACGGCCCATAGGTGGCCCTCGTGGCTGAGCAGCACGCCCTTCGGCTTGCCGCTCGAGCCCGATGTGTAGAGGACCATCGCGGGCTCGCGTGGCTCAGGCCTCACGGGCGTGAAGGACCCCGGGTCCTGGAGCGCCTGCCATTCCGGCGTGCCGAACTCGATCGCCGCATAGCCGGTGGGGACCGCGGCGCGTCGCTCGGCATCGACCAGCACGAGGCGCGGCGCGCAATCGGCCAGCACGGCTTCGACCATAGCGGGCGGAAACTTGTGATTGACCGGCACGGCGACGAGCCCGGCGCGCATCGCGGCGAGATACGCGGCGACGAACTCGTGGCGGTTGGCGGCGAGGATCGCGACTCGCTCGCCGCGCTGCAAGCCGCGCGCTAGCAGCCCGCGGGCGAGGGCATTGACGGTTTCCTCGAGCTCCCTATAGCGCACCGTGCGAGGCGCGTGCCATTCACGGCAATCGATAATGGCGGCCTTGTCGGGATCGGCGCCGCCGAGGATGTCGCCGAGATTGCGGCTCGTCATGTGCATGAAACTTGCGGAGCAAGGACCATACTATGCCGAAGATGACCAAAGAAGAACTGCAGGCTCGCATCCGCGTCGCCAAGCTCCACCAGTGGCTCGGCCTGGAGGTGCTCGAAACGAGCGAGGACGGCATCGTGGTGAAGGCCGCATGGCGCGAGGAATGGGTCGTGAATCCCGCGCGCGGCTACACGCACGGCGGCATCCTCGCGACCCTGGTCGACGTGGTTGCCGACTACGCACTCGCAGCGCAGCTCGGCGCTCCGGCGCCTACCGTCGATCTGCGGGTGGACTATCACAAGGCGGCGATGCAGGGGGACCTTACCGTGCGCGCCAAGGTCCTTCGCCGGGGCGCTACCTTTGCCTGCTGCGAATCCTTCGTGTACGACAAGGACGGCGAGCTGGTCGCGAGCGGCCGCGGCACGTACGCGCTGCCGCAGCAGAAATAGGAACGACGGTGAAAAGACTGCTTGGCTTGTTGGCGGCGTTCGCCGCGAGCGCGGCGATGGCGCAGAAATTTCCGTCGCGTCCGGTCACCATGATCGTGCCTTACGCGGCCGGCGGCTCGGCCGATGTCGTAGCGCGCCCGGTAGCGGCCGAAATGGCCAAAGTGCTCGGCGAAAACGTCGTGGTCGAGCTTCGCCCCGGCGCCGGCGGCAACATCGGCGCCGAGTACGTGGCGAAGAGCGCGCGTGCCGACGGTTACACCATCCTTCTCGCGTCGCTTTCACTCGCCACCAATGTCAGCCTGATGAAGCTGCCGTTCGATCCACGCAAGGATCTCGCGCCGATCGGCGGCATCTGCACGTTTCCCAACGTGCTGGTTGTCTCGGCGCAGGACCCAGCCCGATCGCTCCGCGACATCGTCGAGCGCGCGCGCGAGCAGCCCGGCAAGCTCACCTATGGCTCTTCCGGTCCGGGCACCAGCAGCCATCTCGCCGGCGAGCTGCTCGCCGCCGCGGCGAACCTCGAGCTCGTCCACGTGCCGTACAAGGGCAGCGGCGCCGTCTATCCCGATCTGATCGCCCGGCGCGTGACGATGCTGTTCGATCTCATGGGCTCCGCTTCAGGACACATCAAAGGCGGCCAGGTCAAGGCGCTCGCGACGACCGGTGCGCGGCGTGCCGCCGCGTTGCCCGACGTGCCGACGTTCAGCGAAAGCGGTTTCCCGGGTTTTCAGTTCGGCGCATGGCTCGGCCTGTTCGCGCCGGATGAGGCGCCGAAGGACGCGCTCGCTCGACTCGAGGACGCGATGCTCAAGGCTATCGCCACGCCGGAAATGAAAACCCGGCTGGCGCAGATGGGCGGCGAGCCGATCCCGGCGCGCGCGGCAGATTTCTGGAAATTCTTCAACGAAGACGTCGAGCGCTACGCGGGGCTGGTGCGCGAGGGCAAGGTAAAGCCGATCCAGTAGATCACCGCTTCAGGCGGCCTTGCGCTCGGCGGGCGGCGGCAGCTGCTTAAGGCATCGCTCGATCCACAGTGCGGTGAGCTTTTCCTGTACCCCGTTCTGCGCCAGGCGCTGCGCGAGCGCGCTGAAGTCGACCTGGTCGAGCGGCTGATCCTGGTTGAAGCAGGAGAACACGTAACTCGTCTTGCCGGTGGTCGGATCGACATGCGGTTGCAGGCACTGCGCGCAGATCTCCTTCATCATGCATTGCATCGGCGAATTGATAGAGCCGATGGCGACATGCTCGCGCTTGAGGTAGGGGGCGAGCACATCGTGGCGCGCGGCCGCGACGGCCGCCATCATGCGGTCGGAGCCGATGGCGATGATGCGATCGGCCGAAGCGAGAGGGATCGGTGGTCGGCCGAGCGCGCCGCTGGCGTACGCCTGCATCGCCTGAACGATGTTACCGACGAACGCGCGGTCCTGCGGCCGGCGCGGCGCGAAGCCCGGCGGCTCATCCGAGCACCAGACCACCACATCGGAGGCCGCCTCGATGTCGTCGATCCGATAGCGATCGCCCATATGGCGATAGCCGGCGAAGTAAATCACTTTCGAGCCGGCCGCGCGCAGCGCCCGGCCGATGGAGAAGAGCACTGCGTTGCCCAGGCCGCCGCCGGCGAGCACGACGGTTTCGTTGCCCGGTATCTCGGTCGGCGTGCCGGTCGGGCCCATGAGCACCACCGGCTCGCCGGGCTGCAGGTAAGCGAGCAGGTCCGCGGAGCCGCCCATTTCCAGCGCGATGACCGAGATGAGGCCCTTCGCGCGGTCGACCCACGCACCCGTAAGCGCCAGGCCTTCCATTGCCAGCGTCGTTCCCGGGACGCGCAACGCCAGCGTCTCGTAGTTCTGCATGCGGTAGAACTGGCCCGGCTGGAAGCGCCGCGCGGCGATCGGCGCGCGCAGCACGACCTCGACGATCGTCGGCGTGAGCCGCCGCACTTCGTGCACCACGGCGCGCAGGTCACGGTTGAGGCGCGCGAGGAATTCGCTGTCCGTTTCGCTGCTCGCGGGCGAGCGCTTCGCGAGCACCCGGCTCACCACGGGATAGCCCTGCTTGGCGCTGCCCATCGCTTTCACGACGTTGCCGAAGTACGACGGGTGCAGGTCGCCGAAGAAGCTCATGAAGCGCTCATCGGCATAGCGGTGCAGCAGCACCTCGGGATGTTTCGGCTTCGACGTATGGCGCTCAGGCCGCAGCGGCGCGCCGCGCTCGTCGCAGGCGAGAAAATACTTGCCGTCGAGCTCGAGGCTCACGCCTTCTTCGCGTGCGAGCACCGTATTGGGCTGCGTGCCGGCGGCAATCAGCACCGAGCGGGCGGGCAGCTCCACCTCCTTGCCGTCGAGCGCAAATACCACCGCGCGCGCGTGCCCGTATCTGTCGACCTCGATGCGGCTCGGCGTCAGGCCTTCAGCGAAAATGACGCCTTCTTCCAGCGCCTTTTCCACCTCCTCGTGGTTCAGCGTGTAGGAGGGACTGTCGATCAGGCGCCGGCGATAGGCGATGGTGGCGCCGCCCCAAGACTTAAGCAGCGCGAGGCGCTCCTCGGGCCGCGCAGCGCGAAGCGCGCGCGCGTGCGCGAGAAACTCGCTGGCGATGGCGCGCTCCTCGACGTTCCATGAAGGCTCCGCGCCGAGCGCTTCATAGCGCGCGAGAAATTTGTCCACCTGCACGGCGTAATAGGCGAGCGACTCGGTAGCGGTGTCGATCGCGGTGAGGCCGCCGCCAATCACCACGACCGGTAGCCGGATCTGCAGGTTCGCGATCGACTCGCGCTTCGCCGCGCCGGTGAGCTGCAGCGCCATCAGGAAGTCCGAGGCGGCGCGCACACCGCGCGCGAAGCCGTTCGGGATGTCGAGGACGGTCGGGCGGCCGGCACCGGCGCAAAGCGCAATGTGGTCGAAGCCGTCGGCGAAGGCCTCGTCGATGGTCAGCGTGCCGCCGAAGCGCACGCCGCCGAACATGGCGAACTGGCGGCGCCGCTCGAGCAGCAGCCGAATGATCTTCAGGAAGTTCTTGTCCCAGCGCACGGTGATGCCGTACTCGGCGACGCCGCCGAAGCCGGCCATCACGCGCTCACCGAGCGGCTCGCGCAGCTCGGCGATGTCGCGGATCGGCCGGAAGGCGGTTCGCCGGCCCAGCGGATCGACGCCCGAAACCGCTGCATCGAGCGGCTCGATCTTCAGCCCGTCGATGCCTACAACGGCGTGGCCATCGTTCATCAGGTGATGCGCGAGCGTGAAGCCGGCAGGCCCGAGGCCGACGATGAGGATGCGGCGCCCGGTCGCCCCCTTCGGGTAGGGGCGGTGCAGATCGAACGGGTTCCAGCGCGTCAGGAGCGAGTAGATCTCGAAGCCCCACGGCAGCTCGAGCACGTCTTTCAGTGTGCGAGTCTCGGCTTGCGGGATGTCGACCGGATCCTGCTTCTGGTAGATGCACGACTTCATGCAGTCGTTGCAGATGCGGTGCCCGGTGCCCGCCATCATCGGGTTGTCCACCGCGATGATGCCGAGCGCGGCGAGCGGCTCGCCGCGCGCCTTGACCATGTGGAACTCGGAGATCTTTTCCTCGAGCGGGCAGCCGGCGAGCGGCACGCCAAACACGGTCTTGCGGAAGCCCTCGGTGGGCGCCTTCTCCTTCAGGCCCTTGGAGCAGGAGTCCTTGCCTTGCTCGTGGCACCAGATGCAGTAGTTCGCTTCATCGAGCGCGCCGACGAGATCGGTGCCCGGATCGGTGAGCGCAAAGCCGTCGCGCAGGCGCAGATGATCGAGGCGATGCTCGGCATAGCCGCCGTTCGTATCCGTGCGCACGGGCACGAGCCGCATGTAGTCGAGCTTCTGCGGCGTCTTGAAGAGTACGCCGGCACGGTGCTTCGCCTTGCCCTCCGGCGTGGTGGTCGCCCACGCCGCGTAGCGCGCTGCGAGCTCGAGCTCGACTGCATGGGCTGGCTCGTTCGCGAGCCAAGTGCTCACCTTGCGGGCGAAGTCGAGCTCGGTGAAATCGCCGCCGAAGAGCCCCCGCGCGGCCGCCTGCGCATCGAACGATTGCAACTCGGCCGGCTTGACCTTGTGGAGCGCCCGGCGCTGCACGAACTGGCGTTTGACCGAGTAGAGCGGCGCGAGCTCGTTGTGCCGTTCGGCGAGCGCGCGCGCTTCGCGCTCGATGGCGAAGAGCTTGCTGATGAAATCCTCGACGTGCGGCGCGAGCGCGACAAGAAGCTGCGACTCGGCGAGCCCTGTGAGAGGCTGCGCGCGCGCGGCGAGCAGCTTCTCGGCGAGCGCGCGGTCAGCCTCGGCGAGATAGGCGCAGAAAGCGCGATCGATTTTGATCAGGCCTTCTCGCTCGTACAGGTCGGGGAAGGCGATGCCGAAGCCAAGCTGCATGAGGTTAGAATTATCGGCGAATTTTTTCAGGCATTTACTTATTCCCCCGGGAGCGGCCGATGCAGATCAGGAACAGCGTTTTTCTCGTCACCGGCGGCGCCTCGGGTCTGGGCGCGGCGACCGCGCGCATGGCAGCAGAAAACGGCGGCAAGGTAGTCATTGCCGACATGCAGGCCGAGGCGGGTGAAAAGCTCGCGCGCGAGCTCGGCGGCCGCTTTGCAAAGACCGATGTCAGCTCCGAGGCCGACGGCAAGGCCGCGGTGGCACTCGCGCTGAAAGAATACGGCGCGCTGCACGTGCTGGTGAACTGCGCCGGGATCGCGATCGCCGAGCGCACGCTCGGCAAGGAAGCGCCGCACGATCTCGGGCGGTTCGAGCGCGTGCTCAAGGTCAACGTGATCGGCACCTTCAACATGATTCGCCTGGCGGCCGATGCCATGGCGAAGGCGGTACCGAACGCCTCGGGCGAGCGCGGCGTCATCGTCAACACCGCCTCGGTGGCGGCGTTCGACGGCCAGATCGGACAGGCGGCTTATTCTGCGTCCAAGGGCGGCGTGGTCGGCATGACACTGCCGATTGCCCGCGATCTGTCGCGCAACGGCATTCGCGTCTGCACCATCGCGCCCGGCATCTTCGAGACGCCCATGCTCGTCGGTCTGCCGAAGGAGGCGCAGGACTCCCTCGGCAAGCAGGTGCCGTTTCCCTCGCGCCTCGGACGCCCGGCGGAGTTCGCGCAGCTGGTCAAGGCGATCTGCGAGATCGAGATGCTGAACGCCGAGACCATCCGGCTCGACGGCGCAATAAGGATGGCGCCTAAGTAAAGCTGCCGGCCCGCCGCGCGCGCGCCTGCGTCGGCCGCAGCTCCTCGCGATACAGGCGGGCGCGAGCGATGTAGCCGCTCGCGATGCCGAGGAGCTTCTCGCGCTCTTCCGGCTTCAATTCGCGCACCACCTTCCCCGGTGAGCCGAGGACCAGCACGCCGTCGGGGATCTCCTTGCCCTCGGTAATGAGCGTGTTGGCGCCGATCAGCACTTCTTTTCCGATCTTGGCGCCGTTCAGCACGACGCTGTTGATGCCCACCAGCGTGCCCTCACCGATGGTGCAGCCGTGCAGCATCACCTTGTGGCCGATGCTCACCCTGCGGCCGAGCGTCATCGGGTAACCGGGGTCGACGTGCAGGACCGACGCATCCTGGATGTTCGTGCCTTCGCCGATGGTGATGCGGTCGTTCTCGGCGCGGATCACCACCTTGAACCAGACGTTGGCATCCGCGTGCAGCGTGATCGCCCCCACCAGCGTCGCGTCGTAGGCGATGTAATGGTTGGCGCCGATCAGCTCGACGCGACGCTCGCCCAGGGAGAAAATTGGCATGCGGCTATCATAAATGTGTGCGCGAGAGCGAATCGCTGTTTTTGGATGTTCGCGGGCTGCGCTACCACGTCCGCCGCTGGCCCGCGCCCGAGGCGCCCAAGCTCGTGCTGCTGCACGGCTGGATGGATGTTTCCGCGTCGTTCCAGTTCCTGGTCGATGCGTTCGAGCGCCGCTGGGATATCTATGCGCCCGATTGGCGAGGCTACGGCCTCACCGACTGGGGAAGATCGGACTGCTACTGGTTTCCGGACTACATCGCCGACCTCGATGCCTTGCTGCGGGCGCTCGCCGGCAAGGCGCCGGTGCATCTCGTCGGGCACAGCCTCGGCGGCAACGTCGCGTGCATGTATGCGGGTGTGCGCCCGGAGCGCATCGCGCAGCTCGTCAACCTGGAGGGCTTCGGCCTCGCCGACACACGGCCGCAGGATGCGCCGCGGCGCTATGCACGCTGGCTCGCGGAGCTGCACGAGCGCCCGGGGTTCCGGCCGTACAAGAGCTATGCCGAGCTGGCCGCCCGGCTGCGTGAAGGCAATGCGCGGCTGAGCGGCGAGCGCGCCGAATTCCTGGCCCGCCACTGGGGCCGCGACGCGCCGGACGGCACGGTGGTGTTGCGCGGCGACCCGGCGCACAAGATCGTGAATCCGGTGCTTTATCGCTACGAGGAAGTGCGCGCCTGCTGGCGCGAGGTGCGTGCGCCGGTCTTGTGGGTCGACGGCGCAGAAACGGCAGCGCTGAAGCGCCTCGGCCTCGATGACGCTCAGTACGCCGAACGGCGCGCCGAGTTCGCCGAGCTGCGCCATGTGACAGTGGCGCGCGCCGGCCACATGCTGCATCACGACCAACCGGAAGCCGTGGCGAAGCTGATCGACGATTTCCTGGCGCGCTGATGGCGCAATTCTTCGCCGTCCATGCCACCGATCCGCAGCTCCGGCTGGTTCGCCGCGCGGCGGAAATCGTGCGCTGGGGGGGCCTGATCGCCTATCCGACCGACTCGTGCTACGCGCTCGGCTGCCTGCCCGCTTCCGCCAAGGCGATCGAGCGGCTGCGCCGCATCCGCGGCGTCGACGAACGGCACCATCTGACGCTCATGTGCCGGGACCTTGCCGAGGTGGCGAACCATGCGATCGTCGATGACGCGCGCTTCCGCATCCTCAAGCGTGTCACGCCGGGCAGCTATACGTTCATCCTGCGTGCCACGCGCTCGCTGCCGCGGCGCCTGTTGCATCCCAAGCGCAAGACCATCGGCGTGCGCGTTCCCGACCACGCGGTGGCGCGCGCACTGCTCGTCGAGCTCGATCAGCCGATGCTTTCCACGACGCTGATGCTGCCCGGCGATGAGCAGCCACTCGCCGATGCGGAGGAAATCCGTGCCCGGCTCGAGCACGCGCTGGAGCTCGTCATCGACGCCGGCTCGTGCGGGCGCGAGCCGAGCACGGTGATCGACCTCACCGACGACACGCCGCGCGTGCTGCGCGAAGGCAAGGGGTCGCTCGCGCCCTTTGCCGTAGAGCCCGTCTGATAAAATCGCCGGTTAAAGAAAGATGGATCTGAATCTTCAGGCGATCGGGCAAACGTTCGCCATCTATGCGCTTCCCGTGCTGTTCGCAATCACGCTTCATGAAGCCGCCCACGGCTATGTCGCGCGCCACTTCGGTGACATGACGGCGCACGCGCAGGGTCGCATCAGCCTGAATCCGATCCGCCATGTCGATCTGCTGGGCACCGTGGTGGTGCCGCTCATCATCCTGGTGCTGTCCTCGGGGAAGCTGCTGTTCGGCTGGGCGAAGCCCGTGCCGGTGAACTACTCGGCGCTGCGCAAGCCGCGCCCGCACATGGCGTGGGTCGCCGCCGCCGGGCCGATCGCCAATCTCGCCATGGCGCTGGTCTGGGCGCTGGCGCTGCGCGCGAGCATTGTCGCGAGCAGCCGCTCGAGCGAGTGGCTGGAAGTGGCGCAGTCCTACGGCACGACCGGCCTCGTCGACATCGTGAAAGAGAGCGGTCACGGCGCCGCCGAGTTCTTCATCGGCGTCAGCGCGGCGGGCGTGCTGGTCAACCTCGTCTTCATGCTGCTCAACCTGCTGCCGATTCCGCCGCTCGACGGCGGGCGCATCCTTACCAGTCTGCTACCGACGCGCGCCGCGTGGCGCTTCGCCAAGCTCGAGCCATGGGGCGTGCCGCTGGTGCTGGCGCTGCTCTTCGTGCCGGTGCACGGTCCGGGCTCCAATGCGCTCGCCACCGTGCTCAGTCCGCTGCTGCTTGAATCCGAGGCGCTGGTGCGCGCCATGGTGCTGCTTTAGATGTACGAAACGCGCGTGCTCTCCGGCATGCGGCCGACGGGGAGCCTGCATCTCGGGCACTACCACGGTGTGCTCAAGAACTGGATCCGGCTGCAGGTCGAATACCCGTGCCTGTTCTTCGTCGCCGACTGGCACGCGCTCACTACGGACTACGAAAAGCCCGACGCGCTCCAGAAGAATGCCTGGGAGATGGTGATCGACTGGCTCGCCGCGGGCGTCGATCCAAGGACCAGATCGAGAAGCTCGCGGACCGCGATCTCGCGACCTACGGCTTTCTCGGCTATCCGCTGCTGCAGTCCGCGGACATCCTGATCTACCGCTCCAAATACGTGCCGGTCGGCGAAGACCAGGTGCCGCACATAGAGTTCACGCGTGAAGTCGCCCGCCGCTTCAACCACTTATACGGCCGCGAACCGGGCTACGAGGAGAAGGCGAAAGCGGCAGTGAAGAAGATGGGAACGAAGAAGGCGCGCCTGCTCAACGAGCTGCGCACCAAGTTCCTGGAGCAGGGCGACACCGAGTCGCTCGCCCGGGCGCAGGCGCTGCTCGATGAGCAGCAGAACCTGTCGCGGGGTGATCGCGAACGACTCTACGGCTGGCTGGAGGGTGGCGGCAAGAAGATCCTGGTCGAGCCGGAGGCGCTGCTCACCGAGGCAGCGAAATTGCCCGGACTGGACGGCCAGAAGATGTCCAAGTCCTACGGCAACACCATCGCGTTGCGCGAAGACCCGGAGTCCGTGACCAAGAAGATCCGCACCATGCCGACCGATCCGGCCCGGGTGAAGCGCAGCGATCCCGGCACCCCCGAAAAATGTCCGGTATGGTCGCTGCATCTCGTTTATTCTGATGCCGAACGCAAGCAGTGGGTACAAAAGGGATGCACTACGGCAGGTATAGGGTGTCTGGAGTGCAAGCAGCCGGTGATCGAGGCGATCCAGGCGGAGCTCGCGCCGATCCGCGAGCGGGCGCAGGCCTACCTCGATGACCCGACGCTGGTGAAGAACATCATCGCCGATGGCTGCGAAAAAGCCCGGCGGCTGGCGGGGGAGACGATGCGCGAAGTACGCGAAGCGATGGGCGTGACCTACGCATGATGGCGCGGCTCTATGGCGAGCCGGTCATCGAGCTGCCGGTCGACCTTTACATCCCGCCCGATGCCCTCGAGGTGGTACTCGAAGCGTTCGAAGGACCCCTCGATCTCCTCTTGTATTTGATCCGCAAGGAAAACCTGAACATCCTGGATATTCCGATGGCGCCGCTCACGCGCCAGTATCTGGAGTACGTCGAGGCGATGCGAGCGAAGAACCTGGAGCTGGCCGCGGAATACCTGGTCATGGCGGCCATGCTGATGGAGATCAAGTCGCGGCTGCTGCTGCCGCGGCCGCCGTCGGCGCAGCCGACCGAGGAGGATCCGCGCGCCGAGCTGGTGCGGCGGCTCCTCGAGTACGAGCAGATCAAGAAGGCCGCGCATTCGCTGGACGAGCTGCCGCAGACCGGCCGCGACGTCATCGCCATCTCGGTATGGATAGAGCGCACGATCGGCGAGCGGCTGCCGCAGGTGCACGCACAGGACCTCGCCGAAGCGTGGCGCAGCCTGCTGCACCGGGCGCGGCTGTCGCGCCATCACCACATCTCGCGCGAGGAGCTGTCGGTGCGCGAGCACATGAGCGCGATCCTCCGCGCGCTGCGCGCCCGCCGCGTACTTGAGTTCGAAGAGCTTTTTGACCCGAGCCGCGGCGTGCCGGTGCTGGTGGTGACGTTCCTGGCGATGCTCGAGCTTGCGCGCGAGCACCTGGTAGAGATTACGCAGGCCGAGTGCTTCGCGCCGATTTATATTAAATTAGCGTATGCACAGCCCAGCTGACGTAAAACGCATCCTCGAAGCTGCGCTGCTCGCCTCGCAGGAGCCGCTCGGTCTGACCGAGCTCAAGCGCCTGCTCGGCCGCGATCTCGGCACCGACACGTTGCGAAATCTGCTGGCGGAGCTGGCCGAAGAGTGGAAGGGCCGCTCGGTCGAGCTGGTGAACGTGGCGAGCGGCTGGCGATTCCAGACCACCGTCGAGTTCCAGCCGTACATCGAGCGCCTCAACCCGGAAAAGCCGCCGCGCTACTCGCGCGCGGTGATGGAGACGCTCGCCATCATCGCCTACCGGCAGCCGGTGACGCGCGGGGACATCGAGGACATCCGCGGCGTCACCGTCTCGACGCAGATCATCCAGTCGCTGGAGGGACGCGGCTGGATCGACGCGGTAGGCCATCGCGAGACGCCCGGCCGTCCGGCGCTCTACGCGACCACGCGCCAGTTCCTCGACGACCTTGGCCTGCGCTCGCTCGAGGAGCTGCCGCCGCTCGAGGAGATCGCCCAGACACTCGCACTCGAGCCTGGACCGACCGCTGAAGCCGGTGTGCGTCCCGCCAATGCGGAAACCGTCGCCGAAGCTGAAGGGCTCGCCGAGCCCGAAGCCGAAGTCCGCGCCGCCACCGGCACTGAAGGGTAGCGAGCAGCCCGAGCGCCTGCAGAAGCTGCTCGCGCGAGCGGGCCTCGGCTCGCGCCGGGAAATCGAAACCTGGATTGCCGCCGGCCGCGTCAGCGTCGCCGGCCGCGTCGCCCAGCTGGGTGACCGCGCCGCCTCAAGCGACGCTATCGCTGTCGACGGCCGCGCCGTCGCCCTCTCCGCGCCCGCTTCGGGCAGGGTGCTGATCTATCATAAGCCGGAGGGCGAGCTCGTCACGCGCAGCGACCCGCAGGGGCGACCCACGGTCTTCGACCGCCTGCCGCCCGGCCGCTGGATTGCAGTCGGTCGGCTCGACATCAACAGCGCCGGCCTGCTGCTATTAACTGAAGACGGCGAGCTCGCCAATCGCCTGATGCACCCCCGCTACGGCGTCGAGCGCGAATACGCGGTACGCGTGCAAGGGACGCTTGGCGCGAGCGAGCTCGAGCGCCTGCGCCGCGGCGTCGAGCTCGACGACGGTCGCGCCGCGTTCGAGCGCATCGAGCCGGCCGATGCGCGCTCGCGCGAAAGCGCGAACCGCTGGTATCGCGTGACGATCAAGGAAGGCCGCAACCGCGAGGTGCGCCGCATGTTCGAGGCGGTCGGCGCGCGAGTGAGTCGGCTGCTGCGCGTACGCTACGGGCCGCTCGAGCTGCCGCGCGATTTGCCGCCGGGACAGTGGCGCGCTGTAGCAAATCCTGTTAAACTTCAAAAGCTTTGATGGCGCTGGAACAAGATGGGCTTCGGCCCATTTTTTGTTTCCGCGTCGCGCGGCGCATTTATGGCGGCATTGGAAGCGGTGGTGGAGCCGGTCGTGACCGGCATGGGCTACGAGCTCGTCGAGCTGCAGGCGGCGAATGGGGGACGGATGTTGCGTCTCTTCATCGACAAGCCTGGGGGCATCCGCGTCGAGGACTGCGCGGCGGTGAGCCGGCAGCTCTCGCGGGTCCTCGAGGTCGAAGGCGTCGACTACGAAAGGCTGGAGGTGTCGTCGCCGGGGCTCGACCGCCCGCTCAAGCGTCCCGCCGACTTCGTGCGCTTCGCCGGCCAGCGCGCCGACGTGAGGATGCGCACGCCGGACGCGAGTGGGCGGCGACGCTTCGTCGGCGTGCTCCGCGGGGCGGACGGCGCGCACGTCAATATTGAATTGGAGGGCAGGACGGTGCAGCTCGAGCTCGGCGATGTCGAGCGCGCGCGGCTGGTGCCCGAATTGTGAGGATCGCTTGGCAGCAAACGTGATAGCCGGAAATCGTGAACTGGTGATGCTGGTCGATGTGCTGGCGCGGGAGAAGAACGTGCCGCGCGACATCGTCTTCGGCGCCCTCGAGATGGCGCTCGCCTCGGCGACCAAGAAAAAGTACACCGATGATATCGACGTGCGCGTGCAGGTCGATCGCAACACCGGCGCCTACGAGACCTTCCGGCGCTGGAAAGTGCTGCCCGACGAGACCGCCGAGTGGAACACGGCGCAGATGCTCTCCGTCGAGGAGGCGCAGGACCGCGGCAAGGCCGACGCCAAGGTGGACGACATCATCGAGGAGCGGCTGCCCAACGTGGAGTTCGGTCGCATCGGCGCGCAGACCGCGAAGCAGGTGATCCTGCAGCGCATCCGCGACGCGGAGCGCGAGCAGATCCTGCAGGACTTTCTGGGACGCGGCGACGAGCTGGTCACCGGCACAGTGAAGCGCATGGAGCGCGGCAGCGCGATCATCGAGTCGGGGCGGCTGGAAGCGCTGCTGCCGCGGGAGCACATGATCCCGAAAGAGAACCTGCGTGTGGGCGACCGCGTGCGCGCGTGGGTAATGAAGATCGACCGCCAGGCGCGCGGGCCACAGCTCATTCTTTCGCGCACCGCGCCGCAGTTCATCATGAAGCTCTTCGAGCTCGAGGTGCCCGAGATCGAGGAAGGCTTGCTGGAGATCAAGTCGGCGGCGCGCGACCCCGGCATCCGGGCAAAGATCGCCGTGCACACCAACGACAAGCGCATCGATCCGATCGGTACGTGCGTCGGCATGCGCGGCTCGCGTGTGCAAGCGGTGACGCAGGAACTCGCGGGCGAGCGCGTCGACATCGTGCTCTGGTCCGCCGATCCCGCGCAGTTCGTGATCGGCGCGCTCGCGCCGGCCGAAGTGTCGTCCATCGTGGTGGACGAGGAGAAGCATGCGATGGATGTGGTCGTCGACGAGGAGAACCTCGCGGTGGCGATCGGCCGCAGCGGCCAGAACGTGCGCCTCGCCTCCGAGCTCACCGGCTGGCAGATCAACCTGATGACCGAGGAAGAGTCGAACAAGAAGCAGCAGGAGGAAAGCGGCCGCATCAAGGCGCAGTTCATGGAGAAGCTCGACGTCGACGAGGAGGTGGCCAACATCCTGATCGAGGAGGGCTTCTCGACCCTGGAAGAGATCGCCTATGTGCCGATCAACGAGCTTCTCGAAATCCAGTCGTTCGACGAGGACACGGTGAACGAGCTGCGCAACCGCGCGCGCAACGCGCTGCTGGTGGCCGCGATCGCCAACGAAGAGAAGATGGAAGGCGTCGATCCCGAGCTCCTCAAGCTCGACGGCATGGACACGCAGCTCGCGGCGAAGCTGGTCGAGCAGGGTGTGCGTAAGCGCGACGACCTCGCCGACCTGGCGGTCGACGAGCTCTCCGAGATGACCGGCATGGACGCCGAGCGCGCGAAGAAACTGATCATGGCGGCGCGCGCGCACTGGTTCGGCGACGACCAGCAGAAGAAGGAGGCCGCGTAACGATGGCGCAGACGAGCGTTGCGCAGTTCGCGAGCGAGTTGAAGGTACCGCCTTCGGTGCTGCTTGAGCAGCTGCGCGCCGCAGGGGTCGACAAGCACGTGCCGGAGGACTCGCTTTCCGAGCAGGACAAGTCGCGCCTGCTCGAGTACCTGAGGAAGACGCACGGTTCAGCCGAGAGCAAGAACAAGATCACGCTGACCCGCAAGCAGACGAGCGAGATCCGCAAGACCGACGCGAGCGGCAAGTACCGCACGGTACAGGTGGAGGTGCGCAAGAAGCGCGTATTCGTGAAGCGCGATCCGGCCGAGGTGACCGCCGCGGCGGTCGCGGCGGAAGCGCCGCCGCCCCCGCCGCCGCCCGCCGCGCCGGCGGTCGATCCGAGGGAGCTCGAGCTGCGCGAGGAAGAATCGCGCCGTCAGCAGCAGCTCGCCGAGCTGCAGGCCGCGGAGCTGCGCGAGAAGCAGGAACGCGAGCGCAAGGAGGCCGAGCAGAAGGCGGCCGAGGCGGCTGCGGCCGCTGCGGCGGCGAGCGCCAGTGCGGCGCCCGCGGCGACCACGCTGCATGCGCCCAAGCCCGCCGCCGATGCGAAGCTGGACAAGAAGCCGAAGAAGGCCAAGCCCACCACCGTGCTGCGCGATGACTCGGCGCGCCGGCGCACCATCAAGACGCGCGGCGATGTCGGCGGCGGTGTCGCCGGCTGGCACGCGCGCGGCGGCATGCGCCATCGTCCGACGGGCGGCGGCGAGACCAGCACCTTTGCCGCGCCGACCGAGCCGGTGGTGCGCGACATCGCCGTGCCTGAAACGATCAGCGTGGGC
>JAEKLK010000295.1 GCA_019509895.1 Betaproteobacteria bacterium
CCGAGCTGTGCAGATCTGGGGCGGCCTCGATGCGCTGGGCGACAGGCTGAACACGTCCACGGACGCACTCGAGCGCATGATGACCGGCGAGGAACCGATCGCGGAAGCGCTCTTCCGGCAGACGGTCGGGCTGCTCCTCGAGGCGACGGCGACGAGGGCGCCGAAGCGTACGCCGGACTCCAACGAAGGCGGGAGAAAGGGCCCGCGCAACTGAGCCGGCGCGGTACAATGTAGGCCTCAGATCGGTTGATCCATCCAAAAGCTGGCTGCGGCCAGCTTTTTTATTTGCAGGAATTCCAGTGATCGTCGCCTCCGGCATCGCCATGCAGTTCGGGGCCAAGCCCCTCTTCGAGAACGTCAACGTCAAGTTCGGCGGCGGCAACCGCTATGGCCTGATCGGCGCCAATGGCTGCGGCAAATCGACGTTCATGAAGATCCTCGGCGGCGATCTCGAGCCGACGGCGGGCACGGTGGCCATCGACGCCGTCGAGCGCGTCGGCAAGCTGCGCCAGGACCAGTTCGCGTACGAGGACCGGCGCGTGCTCGACGTGGTGCTGATGGGCCACAAGGAGATGTGGGACGCGGCGCGCGAGCGGGACGCGATCTACGCCAATCCCCAGGCGACCGAAGACGACTTGATGCGCGCGGCGGAGTTCGAGGCGAAGTACGCCGAGTACGGCGGCTACGATTCCGAGGCGCGCGCGGCGACCCTGCTCCTGGGCCTGGGCGTGCCGACGGCCCAGCACGACGGTCCGATGAGCGCGGTGGCGCCGGGCTGGAAGCTGCGGGTGCTGCTCGCGCAGGCGCTCTTCGGCGATCCGGACATCCTGCTGCTCGATGAGCCGACCAACAACCTCGACATCCACAGCATCCGCTGGCTCGAGGACGTGCTCAACGCGCGCTCGAGCACGATGGTGATCATCTCGCACGACCGGCACTTCCTCTCGAGCGTGTGCACGCATATGGCGGACGTCGACTACGGCAACATCCGCGTCTATCCCGGCAGCTACGACGACTACATGGAGGCGTCGACGCTAGCCAAGCAGCAACTGCAGAACGCCAACGCGCGCGCCAAGGAGCGCATCTCCGACCTCGAGGACTTCGTGCGCCGCTTCCGCGCGCACAAGGCGAAGGCACGGCAGGCCACCTCGCGCATGAAGATGATCGAGAAGCTGAAGCCCGAGGAGGTGAAGCCCTCGAGCCGCCAGTACCCGTTCATCCGCTTCCTGGTCGATGCCAAGGAGAAGCTGCACCGCATCGCCATCGAGGCGAAGGGGCTTGCCAAAGGCTATGGCAAGCCGCTATTCCAGAAGCTCGACCTCGCGATCGAGGCGGGCGAGCGCATCGCCATCATCGGGCCGAACGGCGTCGGCAAGAGCACGCTCCTGCGCTCATTGCTGCCGCCCGAGCTGAAGGGAAGCCTGAAGGCGGACGCCGGCAGCGTGAAGTGGGCGGAGAAGGCGCGGCCGGCCTACTGGCCGCAGGACCCGGCCGAGGAATTCGCCGCCGACGAGCCGCTCACCGAATGGCTGGGCCGCTGGCGGCGCAAGGACCGCGGTGACGATGATCAGATCGTGCGGGCGACGCTCGGGCAGCTGCTCTTCTCGGGCGACGACGCGAAGAAGTCGGTGAAGATCATCTCGGGCGGCGAGGGCCAGCGCATGATCATCGGCAAGCTGGTGCTCGACATGCCCAACGTGATGCTGCTCGACGAGCCGACCAACCACCTCGACATGGAAGCGATCGAGTCGCTGAACGGCGCGCTCGAAAAATACACCGGCACGCTCGTCTTCGTGTCGCACGACCGCGAGTTCGTGTCCTCGCTCGCCACCCGCATCATCGAGCTCAAGCCGGGCGCCGACGGCGCGCCGGCGACGGTGCTCGACTATCGCGGCAGCTACGAGGACTACCTCGCCAGCCAGGAAAGCGATTCGCGCGCCAAGCTGGCTGCGTAAGCGGAAATCATCCGGCGGCGAGCGCGCAGCGGCGCTATCGGTCGACGCACTCCAGGAAGTCACCGAAGATGCGCGCCATCTTCGGTTCCGCCGCCTGCCACTCCTTGGCATCCCACTGCGGCTTGAGATCGTCGTCGGGCCGCTTCTCGACCACGTCGTCGTGGAATTCGGCGCCGGGAATGAGGCTCGCGACCTTGCGCGCGGTCGGCGGCGGATGGATGCGGTCGTTGCCGGCGATGATGCAGGCGGGTGCGCGAATGGCGCGCAGCTCGGCCTCGGTGGCGCCGATCACCGGCAGCTCGGCCGCGGCGAGAAACTTCTCGCGCCAGCTTTCCATCACGCCGATGAAGTCCTGCGGCTTCATCGCCATCAGCTTCTCGCGGTTCGCGGGCCGCGCGGCGATGCAGGCGCGGAAATGCTCGGAATCGCATACGGCCGCCATGCCGCCCGCGCGCGCGAGCTTCGAGAAGGCGCCGTAGTAGGTCTCGGCGAGCTCGTGCGTCGCGGTCGAGCCGCCGGTGACGCGCCAGAGAAGCAGGCCCTGGCTCGCCGCCGGGTGGCGCAGGGTGAAGAGAAGCGCAAGCCGCGCGCCGGCGGAAGAGCCGCCGACGTACATCTGCTGCGCACCGACCTGGCGGCCGAGCTCGTGCAGGTCGTCCGCCCACACCTCGTGCTCGGAGCCGAGCTCCTCGATGGCGACGCCGGAGCGGCCGCAGTTGCGCCGGTCGTGCAGGAGCACGCGATGGCCGCGCGCGGCGATGGCGCGCGCGAGCGGCACTAGCTCGTCGTAAGCGCGCCGGCTGCCCGGCGTCAAGGCGATCCACGAGCCATGCTCGCCGATCACCTCGTAATGGATGGGAACGCCGCGGACGATGGCTTCGCTCATGGCTTACTCCGGCTGGATACCGGCGATGCGCACCATCTCCGCATACGCCTTGATCTGCTCGTAGAAGAACTTGCGGAACTCGGCCGGCGGATCGCCGAGCGGATGGAGCGCCAGCGCCTCGAAGCGCTCGCGCACCTTCGGGTCGCTCGCCGCCTTGCGCGTCTCAGCCTGCAGCCGCTCGACGATCGCCGCCGGCGTGCCGGCGGGCGCGAAGAGACCGTACCAGCCGCCATCCACCTCCATTCCCTGCACGCCGGCCTCGCGCATCGTCGGCACGTCCGGCAGGAAGGCGGCGCGGCTCGTGTGCGTGTAGGCGAGCGGACGGATCCTGCCCGAGCGGATGTGCGGCATCGAGAGCGGCGGCGTCATGATCATCACCTGGATCTCGCCCGCGATCAGCGCGGCGATCGCCGGGCCGGCGCCCTTGTACGGCACGTGCTCCATGCTTGCGCCGGTGCGCGCCTTGAAGAGCTCGGTGGCGAGATGCAGCGTGTTGCCGACGCCGGGCGAGCCGTAGGAGAGCCGGCTCGCGGGCTGCTTCGAGAGCGCGATCAGCTCCTGCACGCTCTTCACCGGCAGCGCCGCGTTCACGCCGAGGATCAGCGCCTCGCCGGTGGCGATGTTGGTCACCGGCGTGATGTCCTTCGCGAGATCGTAGGGCAGGCTCTTCTGCGTGCTCGGGTTGACGACGATCGAAGTCGACGTCACGAGCAGCGTGTAGCCGTCGGGCGCGGCGCTGGTGAGCGCCTGCGTGCCGATGATGCCGTTCGCCCCGGGCTTGTTCTCGACGACGAAGGGCTGCCCCATCTGCGACTGCAGCGCGGCTGCGAGCAGCCGCGCCACCGTGTCCGGCGCGCCGGGCCCGAAAGGCACGACCAGGCGCACCGGGCGGTTGGGATAGGACTGCGCCCATGCCGCGCTCGCCAGAGACAGAAGCAGGAGAGCGAACAGGCGCGCCATGCCTACCCCACCGCGTGCAGCGTGCGGCCGCCGGCGCTCACCGGCTTCGCGCCGACCAGCACGAAGGCGATGACGCACGCCTCGCGTCCGCGGTTGATCCAGTTATGGAGCGTGCCGCGCTGCACCAGCACGTCGCCGGCCCTGAGATGCACCACCGTGCCGTCGAGGTCCATGTCGATCTCGCCGGAGATCACCACCGCGTAGTCGATGCTGTCGGTGCGGTGGTTGCGCGGCGTCACGCCCGGCTCGTAGCGCACCACGCGGAACACGGTGCCGTCGCCCTCGCTCGTCTTCACGTCGCGGAGCGCCCCGTCGAAGTCGTCGTCGTTGTCCACCGGGAAGCCCCGGGTGGACCAGATGACGCTCGACGAGGCGCCCGGCCGCCCCGAGATCACGTTCTTCACCGGCTCGTCGATGCGCACGGTGGCGCGGCCGCTCGCGTCGTGGCCGGTGACGACGCGCCGTAGCTTGAAAGTCATTTCGTCTCCTCGGAAATGGGCACGGGAATCGGGCGGCTAGCTTAGACGAACGCGCTGCGGCTGATGCGAAATAGCCAATTCGGGGACGGAGCCCGAACTCTCGCGAATCCGGGGCTTCACATTCCCTTCACAATCCCCGTGCGATTGTCCTGCCGTCCACGCCTAGAATAGCCGCCTCTATGGAAGCCCAGCCCGCGCTCGACGGGCGCGACTCCGGTATCGGCGGCGGCGGGGTGGTCGGTCTGGCCCTGCGGCGTCCCTACACGTTCATCGTCATGGCGTTGCTGATCCTGCTCGCGACGCCGTTCGTCCTGCGCAACATGGCGATGGACATCTTCCCGGAAATCAACATTCCGGTGATCAGCATCATCTGGAACTACACCGGCCTGCCGGCGCAGGAGATGGGCCAGCGCATCGCCGGCTCGAGCGAGCGCGGCCTCACCACCACGGTGAGCGACATCGAGCACATCGAGTCGACCTCGCTCGTGGGCAGCACGGTGATCAAGGTGTTCTTCCAGCCGACCGCCAACATACAGACGGCGATCGCGCAGGTCGTCGCGGCGATGCAGCCGCAGGTGCGGCAGCTGCCGCCGGGCATCACGCCGCCGCTCATCATCAAGTACTCGGCTTCCTCGATCCCGGTGATCCAGCTCGCGCTCTCGAGCCCGACGCTGCAGGAGCAGCAGGTGTTCGACGCCGGCGTAAACCAGCTGCGCCCGCAGCTCGTGACGATACCCGGAGTCGCCATCCCGTTCCCCTACGGCGGCAAGATCCGCGTCATCTCGGTCGACCTGGACATGCAGGAGCTCCAGGCGCGCGGCCTGTCACCCGCCGATGTGGTGAACGCGGTCAACACGCAGAACCTGATCCTGCCTTCGGGCACGGCGAAGATCGGCGAGACGGAATACACGGTGCGCATGAACGCGTCGCCCGACGCGATCCAGGGGCTGAACGATCTGCCGGTGCGCACGATGAACGGCGCCACCACCACCATCAAGGATGTCGCGCAGGTGCGCGACGGCTACCAGCCGCAGACCAACATCGTGCGGCGCGACGGCGAGCGCGGGGTGCTCATCTCGATCCTGAAGAATAGCGGCGCGTCCACCCTCGACATCGTCGGCAACCTGCGCGCCATGCTGCCGAAGGCGTCGCAGCTGCTCCCGCCGGAGGTCAAGGTGACGCCGCTCTTCGACCAGTCGCTGTTCGTCGAGGCGGCGATCCAGGGCGTGGCGGTGGAGGCGCTGA
>JAEKLK010000296.1 GCA_019509895.1 Betaproteobacteria bacterium
GGGCGCGCCGTTCTGGCGCATCTGCCGCACCGCGATGTCGGAGTAGCGCTCGCCACCGGGGTCCGGCGCGTTGCGCGCCACGCCCACCGACGACGCGTGCACCCAGGCGGGATGCGCGCCGTCGAGATGGTTCTCGAGCATCAGCTTCCAGTTGCCGTGGTACGTGTGCTTGAACACGCCGCCGGCGACTTCCAGCTCGCCGCCCGGCGCGCGATCCACGAAATCATCGAAGGAAGCCTTCGCCGGCCCCAGGAATTGTTCCAGCGACTCGCCGCTCGCCGCCAGCGAGGCAAAGATGAAGCCGCGATACGTTGCCACACGCGGCACTGCCGCCAGGCGCAGCTCGCCCAGCTTGCCGGGCGCGTAGCCGGACGAGAACGGCACCGCCTTCAGCTCGCCTGCACGGTCGTAGCTCCAGCCGTGATACGGGCACACGAAGCGCTCCACGCTTCCGCGCCCTTCAGCGCAGACCATCGAGCCGCGATGCGCGCAGCGATTCACCAGCACGCGTACCGCGCCATCGTCGTGGCGCAGTACGATCACCGGCTCGCGGCCCATGCGCGTCGTGAAATAGTCGCCCGCCGCGCGCACCTGGCTCTCGTGCCCCAGCACCAGCCAGGCGCGGCCGAAGATGCGCTCCATCTCCAGGTCGAAGATGGCGGCATCGGTATAGAGCGTCCGGTGCACCCGGTCGGGCCGCACCAGCATCGCAAGCTGTTCGTTCGCCGCCATGGAAGCTAAATCAGGGAGAGACCACGTTTCTATTTTATGCGCGGGCGCTCTCGCAGGAACTCGGCCAGCACGCGGTTGAATTCCTGCGGTTGCTCGAGGTTCGAGAGATGGCCCGCGTCCTCGATGATCGCCAGCCGCGCGCCCGGGATGCGCCGCGCCATGCCCTCGGCGATGCTGAGCGGATAGAGCTGGTCGTGCCGCGAGCCGATGACCAGCGTCGGCGCGCGAATATGCTCGATCGGCGCGGCGAGGTCCTGCGCGACTGACGCTTCCACCGTCTTAAGGTAGGACTCGCGGTGCAGAGCGCGCGTGCTCGCCAACAGCCGGTCGAACGCCTCGCGCGGCGCATTGGGTCCAAGGAGCCGCTTCGCCTGCTCTTCCGGCTGCAGGTTGAGCCGCTCGGCCACGAAGCGCTGCACCTGCTCCGGCGTCAGCGCGCCGAATCCCGGGCTCGTATTGGCGAGCGTCAGCGATTGCACGCGCTCGGGATGATGCAGTGCGAAGTTGCGCGCGATGCGCCCGCCCATCGATAGGCCGACGACATGCGCGCGGGGTACGCCAAAGTGCTCGAGCACGCGCAGCAGGTCTTTGCTGAACACGGTGAAGTCAAGCGGCCCTTCGTAGTCGTCGGACTCACCGTAGCCGCGCGCGTCCCAGGCAGCCGCCCTGTGCGTACGCGAGAAGAACTCTAACTGCGCGTCCCAGTTCTGCCGCCGACCGCCGATCCCGTGGAGAAAGAGAAGCACCTCGCCATCGCCAGCCACCGATAGTGCAAGGCGGGGCGCGGCTCCGATGAAAACCGTGTCCACGCTATTCCGCCTTCGCGCCGGAGATACGGACGGCGCGCGCGCGGCTCTCGCTGTCCTTCCTGATGTACGCGGCGAACTCCTCGGGTGAGCTGCCGACGACGTCGTAGCCCTTGTCGATGAGCTGCTTCTGCCGGAAATCGGGCTCCTCGATGATCTTGCGAGTGTCCTGGTAAATACGACTCACCACCTCACCCGGCGAGCCCGCGGGCAGGAAGAGCCCGAACCACGCATGCGTCTCCACTTCGGGATAGCCAAGCTCGGCGAACGTCGGCACCTGCGGCAGGAGCGGCGAGCGCTTCGGGCCGCCGATGGCGAGCGCTTTGATGCGGCCGGCCTTGAGCTGCGGCATCGATGTGGCGATGCCGGCGAACGTGAGCTGTACTTCGCCCGCCATCACCGCCGGCACGGCGAGCGAGATCCCCTTGTACGGCACGTGCACGAGATCGATGCCCGCCTTGTACTTCAGCATCTCGCCGGAAAGATGCGGCTGGCTGCCGCTGCCATACGAGGCATAGTTGATGGTGCCTGGCTTCACCTTGGCGAGCGCGATCAGCTCGTCCAGCGTGTTCGCCGGCAGCGACGGATTCGCAACCAGCAGCTGCTGGAGCAGCACGAGCATCGTCACCGGGATGAAGTCGCGCTGCGTATCGAAGGGCAGCTTGGCGTAGAGGTGGGGATCGATCGAGAAGGTCGCGTCGGTCGTCAACAGCACCGTGTAACCATCCGCCGGGCTTTTCGCCACTGCCTCGGTCGCCACGATGGTGTTCGCCCCGGGCTTGTTCTCCACGACCACCGGCTGGCCCCACATCCCGGTGAGCTTCTCGGCGATCTGCCGGCCCATGACATCGATGCCGCCGCCCGGCGGATAGGCGACGACGAGCCGCACCGGTTTCGCCGGCCACGCCTGCGCCTGCGCGGTGAGCGCGACACAGGCCAGCAGTAATGCGAACGCCAATCTCATTTAGGATCGGGCCGATTCTATGCCGCTCGTCACGCTCTTCCTCTCGTTCACCGGCGAGCGTTTCGCGCCGCCACCGGGCGCCCGCGCGCTTTTCCATGCGCCGGGCGAAGTGCGAGATCCGTTCCTGGACGACGGCAAGGCACCGGCCCGCGTCGCGCAGCTCTACTTCGATTCCCTCGCCGCCCTGGAAGCAGCCGCTCGCGAGGTTGGCGATGCGGTCGACGCGGAAGCGATGACCGTGCACCGTTTCGCGGTACCCGAGCCGTGGCGGCGCATACCGGCGCGCTACTGCACCTATCTCGTCGCGTATGAAGGTCCGGCCGAGGACGAAGCGGCGTGGCTTGCGTACTACCTGGAGCACCATCCGCCGCTGATGGCGAGGCTGCCCGGCATTCGCGAGCTGGAAATCTACACCCCGCTCGAATGGCGCTGCCCGCCGGCGCTCGAGCGCGCGCGCCATCTGCAGCGTAACAAGGTTGCCTTCGACACCGCCTCCGCGCTCGGTGCCGCCCTCGACTCGCCAGTACGCCGCGAGATGCGCGACGACTTCGCACGATTCCCGCCTTATCGCGGCCGCGTCACACACTACGCGATGACCACCGACGTGCTGCGGCCGTGAGCGTGCTCCTGGTCGCCGGGGCGGGCGAAGGACTTGGCCGCGCGATCGCGCAGCGCTTTGCGCGCGAAGGCTACGTCGCGGCGCTGGTTGCACGCGATGGCACGAAGCTGCAGGCGCTTGCGGCGGAGGTGGGCGGGCAGGCGTTCCCCGCCGATCTGTCGCGTGAAGCCGAGGTCATCTCCCTCTACGAGCGGGTAGAAAGAACGCTCGGCGCGATCGAGGTGGTGGCGTTCGTAGCCGCGACGCGAATCATCGGCCCGTTCACCGGGATCACATTCGAGGATTTCGAGCGCGTCTGGCGCCAGAGCACCGCGAGCGGCTTTCTCGTCGGCCGCGAAGCGGCCCGCCGCATGCTCGCGCGCGGCCGCGGCACCATCCTCTTCACTGGCGCCTCGGGGAGCCTGCGCGGCAATCCGAACTTTGCCGCGTTCGCCGCCGCCAAAGGCGGGCTGCGATTCATGGCGCAAAGCATGGCGCGCGAGCTCGGGCCGAAAGGCATCCACGTCGCCACGGTGCTCCTCGACGGCGCGATCGACAGTCCAATGATGTGGCGCGAGCACCGTGAACGCATGGAGAAGCTCGCCACGGACGGCGCAATCCAACCCGATGCGGCGGCCCACGCCTACTGGCAACTGCACTGCCAGCCGCGAAATGCATGGACGTTCGAGCTCGATCTGCGACCGTGGACGCAACCCTGGTGAAGCCGCGGCACATCGGCATCGTCGCCTGCTCGGCGGAAGGCGCAGCGCTTTGCTACCGCACCATCGTTCACGAGGGCGGGGCGGTGCTCGGCGAGCATGAGCACCCGGAGATCACGCTCAGCTCATTGCCGCTGGCGCATTACATGGCGCGCATCGAGCGCAGCGACTGGGCGGCCGTGGCCGACCTGATGCTCGAGTCGGCGGCCAAGCTCGCCCGCGCGGGCGCGGATTTGCTCATCTGCCCGGACAACACATGCCACCAGGCGTTGCCGCTCGTCATACCGCGCTCGCCGCTGCCGTGGCTGCACATCGCCGAGGTCGTCGCCGACGAAGCGAGCGCCCGCCGCTATCGTCGCCTCGGCATCGTCGGCACGCGTTGGCTCATCGAGAGCGACGTCTATCCCGCCGCGCTCACGCCGCGCGGCGTCGCGTTCGTGCGGCCGGAGCCGGCGGAGCGCGATGAGCTGAACCGCATCATCATGGATGAGCTGGTATGCGGCGTCTTCAAGCCCGAGGCGCTCGCGTTCCACCAGCGCGTGATTGATCGCATGAAGCACGCAGGCTGCGATGCGGTGGTGCTCGGCTGCACCGAGATCCCGCTCATCGTCAACGACCGGAATTCGCCGTTGCCCACGCTCGACTCAACGCGGCTCCTGGCCCGCGCCGCGCTGCGCCAGGCGATGGACACGTCCGCTCGCTAGCTCGCCAGCGAATTTCTCCTTTCGCGCTATGTGCTTATCCAAACCGCAACTACACTGCGGCCATGGCCAATCCCTTACCCACGCTATCGCTCCTGGAAACGCGCGTTCTCGGCACGCTGGTCGAGAAGCAGCACACCGTTCCGGATACCTATCCGCTCACGCTGAATGCGCTGCTGGCGGGCTGCAACCAGAAGTCCAGCCGCTCGCCCGTGATGGAAGCGACCGAGGCGGATGTGCAGGTCGCGCTCGACAGTCTAAGGAGCGCCAACCTGGTCATCGAGACGAGCGGCGGACGGGTCGCGCGCTATTCGCACAACTTCGAGCGCGTGCTGCAGGTTCCGTCGCAGGCTGCGGCGCTCCTGACCGTGCTGATGCTGCGCGGCCCCCAGACGCCGGGCGAGCTGCGAGGCAATAGCGAGCGATTGCACAAGTTCGCGGACATTTCCGCCGTCGAGGCCTTTCTTCAGGAACTCGCCGCCCGGCCGGCGGGGCCGCTCGTCGTACAGCTGCCGCGCCTGCCCGGCGCGCGCGAGAACCGCTGGGCGCATCTGCTGAGCGGCGCTCCAAAACTAGAGCCTTCTGCCGCCGAGCCAACGCCCGGGCAAGAGCCGTCCGTGGACGAGATCGCGGCCATCAAGGCGCAACTCGCCAGGCTCGATGGTGAGGTCGCTGCCTTGAAGGCGCTCGTGGCGCGGATCAGCGCCGACCTGGGCGCGCCCTCGCCGGACGGATAGGGGGCTTTATCCTAGTGTCAGGGAGGAAATCGTCCATGCGTACCTTGTTCTTCGCGCTTTGCGCGCTCCACGCGCTCGCTTGCGCGGCCGCCGATCCGGTCACACTCAAGTTCAGCCACTTCCTCGGTCCGCAGAGCTTTTTCCAGCGCGATGTCGCCGAGCCATGGGCGGCGCGCGTCGAAGAGCGCACGCGCGGTGCGGTGAAGGTCACGGTGTTCAACGGCAGCTCGCCGCTCGGCGATGTGCGCAAGCAAGCGAGCCCAGGTGCTCGATGGCAGCGTCGACATCGCGCTCGGCCTGCGCGGCGCGGAAGGCGATCGTTTCCCGGGCACATCGCTCATCGAGCTGCCGTTCCTGGTGCAGGACTCGAGTAGCGGCTCGCGGGCGCTGTGGCAGCTCTATACCGGTGGCGCGCTCGACGGCGAATACCGGGATTACAAGGTGCTCGCGCTGTTCGTGCACGATCCCGGTCTTATTCACACGAAGGAAAAGCGGGTCGAGACGCTCGCCGACTTGAAGGGCTTACGGCTGCGCGCGCCGAACAACACGGTGGCCGAGGCGCTGAAGTACGTCGGCGCGACGCCCGTGATCCTGCAGGTGAACGAGGTGATGCCGGCGGTGCAGCGCGGCGAGGTCGACGGCATCGTCACCAACTGGGCGAATCCGCTGCCCGACTTCAATGCCCACATGAAGAAGCACGCTGATACCAAGTTCTATACCTCCGCTTTCTTCGTGCTCATGAACCGCGCGCGCTATGCGGGCCTGCCGGTTGAGCAGCGGGCGGCGATCGATGAACTCAATGCCGGGACGATGGCAGCGTGGCGCGAAGGCCTGCGGCCGGTGAGCGAGAAGTACGTCGCCGATCTCGCGGCCGGCAAATTTCCCGCCGCGCGCGAGACGTACCGGCGGCTGCTCGAGCTCAGCCGCTAGTCGGCTTTACGAGCGGTTCGGCTGAGAGTCCGATCACGGCAGCGGCCTCTGGGACGTCAAGGCGAGCCAGCCGCGGATGATGCGATAGAGGACCCAGATGCCCGTTGCGAACCAAAGCACCACGGCGATCGGGATGCCGACGACCGTAACGAACAGGATCACGCCCACGGCGAGCCATAGCGCCGCGAACCAGAAGGTGCGGATCTGCCATGAGAAGTGCGAATCGAGCCAGGTGCCGCGCACTTCCGAGCGCTTCACGTAGTTGAGGATCACCGCGATGATCGACGGCCAGCCCGTGAGGAAGGCGGTGACGATCATGGCCGGGCTCAGCAGCCCCGTAACGGCGCTAAAGGCATGCAAGCCGTAGATGACGTGCGCGAGGGTTACGAGCCCTTCGCGCGGAACGAGGCCGGACGGTGGAGAGGAGGACATCGGAGAAGTTCAGGAATTAGACCACGCGGGGCATGCGATGCTCGTTGTGCGCCTTTCGAGCCTAGTCGACTTTCGTGCCGGCCGCCTTCACCACTTTCGCCATCAGCGCCACTTCGGCGGCAATCGCCTGGGCGAATTCTTCCGGCGTGCCGCCGACCGGCGGGATGCCGGCGGTCTCGAGCACCTGGCGCACTTCGGGCAGCTTGAGCGCGCGGTTGATCTCCGCGTTGAGGCGCTCGACTGCCGCGCGCGGCGTGCCGGCGGGCGCGAGGTACCCGACCGAGATGTCGAAGCCGTAGCCGGGCACGCCGGCCTCGGCGACGGTAGGCACGTCCGGCGTGAGCGCGCTCCGCTTGGACGTGGACACGGCGAGCACCCGCAGTTTCCCGGTCTTCGCATGCGGCGCGACGATCGAGTAGCCGATGAAGCCGATGCCCACATCACCGGAGAGCAGCGCAGGCAGGAGTCCGGCGGCGCCCTTGTACGGCACGTGCGTGAGGCTGGCGCCGGTGAGCGAACGCAGCAGCTCCATCGCGAGATGCGTGACGTTGCCGTTGCCGGTCGAGCCGTAGATGACCGTGCCGTTCTTTGCCAGCCGGACGAACTCCTGCACGCTGGTGAAGGGCGACGCAGGATTCGCGACCAGGTAGACCGGCGGGGCGGCGGCGAGCACCACGGGCGCGAAGTCGCGCCGGACGTCGTAGGGAAAGCTCGCGTACAGGGCGGCGCTGACGGCGTAATTGCCGGTGTCGCCGAGAAAAAGCGTATGGCCGTCGGCCGGCGACTTCAGCACCGACTCGGCGGCGAGGATGCCGCCGGCGCCGGCGCGGTTCTCGACCACGACCGGCTGGCCGAGCGTTTCGCTCATGCGCTGGCCGAGGACGCGGGCGAGCACGTCGGGCACGCCGCCCGCGGTGGTCGGCACGACGATCCGGATCGGCCGGGAGGGAAAGGATTGCGCCAACATGGCCGGCGAGGCCGCCAAAAGCGCGCAAGCGGCAAGCCACGGTGTGATTCGCATGGCGCGGCTATGCTAAACGTATCGCCATGAGCACCGTCGCCCTGGAAGTCGTCGGTTTGCAGAAGACCTATCACAAGAACGGCCAGGCGCTCGCCATCCTGGACATCGAGCGCTTCACCGCGGCGGAGGGCGAGTTCATCACCATCATCGGCCCGAGCGGCTGCGGCAAGAGCACGTTCCTGCACATGATGGGCGGCTTCATTCCGGCCGACGCCGGCGCGATCCGCGTCTATGGGCAGGAAGTGCGCGGTCCCGGCCCCGATCGCGGCATGATGTTCCAGGAATTCGCGCTCTTTCCGTGGAAGACGGTTGCCGGCAACGTCGCCTGGGGCCTCGAGGCGCAAGGCAAGTCGCGCTCGGAGATCGAGCCGGTGGTGCAGCGCTACCTCGAGATGACGAGCCTGGCCGACTTCCGCAACCACTATCCGGCCGAGCTTTCCGGCGGCATGAAGCAGCGCGTCGCGCTCGCGCGCGTGCTGGCGTTCGATCCGAAGGTGCTGCTGATGGACGAGCCCTTCGGGGCCCTCGACGCACAGACGCGCGAGACGATGCAGGAAGAGGTCATGCAGCTGTGGGCGCGCACGCGCAAGACCATCGTCTTCGTCACCCACGACATCGAGGAAGCGGTCTATCTCGGCGACCGCGTCATCGTGCTATCCGCGCGGCCCGGGCGGATAAAAGAGGAAGTGCGCATCGACCTGCCGCGGCCGCGCGAGCTGGAGATCAAGAAGTCGATGCAGTGCCACGAGTACCGCAACCACGTCTGGGATCTGATCCGCAGCGAGCAGCGAACGAGATGACGCAGCCAATTGCATCGTTTCGCGAGAGCGGCGCCGGTCCCGCGGTTGTGTGTCTGCACGCCAACGCCAGCAACTCGGGCCAATGGCGCGCGCTCATGGAATTGCTCGCGCCGCGGTTCCGCGTGCTGGCGGCCGATTCGTACGGCGCCGGCAAAAGCCCGCCGCCGCCACCCGGCGGCGCGCGGCTGACGGATGAGGTTCATCTCCTCGAGCCGGTGCTCGCGCAGGCGGGCGAGCGCTTCTCGCTCATCGGTCATTCGTATGGCGGTGCGGTCGCGCTGGTGGCCGCGACGATGTTGCCGGAGAGAATCCACGTCCTCGCGTTGTACGAGCCGACCCTCTTTGCGCTCGTTGAGGCGGAATCGCCGCCGCCCAACGACGTGGATGGCATCCGCAACGCGGTAGCGAGCGCGGTCGCGGCACTCGGCTCGGGCGACTCCGCCGCCGCGGCGCGCTTCTTCATCGACTTCTGGATGGGACCCTCGTCGTTCGACCGCATGCCCGAGCGAAATCGCGAAGTCATCGCCCAGGCGATCGCGCAGGTGGGG
>JAEKLK010000297.1 GCA_019509895.1 Betaproteobacteria bacterium
TGGCGCCGCTCGTCGAGCTTGCGCTGCGCGTTGAGCGCAAGAGGATGGGCGGGGATGACGGTGCCGCGGCGCAAAAGCGCGGCGATTTCCGGGGGCAGCGGAGGCAGCGGCCGGTGCATGTTAACCAGTCGGTTACCGATGGTAGCATCGCCGCTTCGTCGACGAGGAGGCTTCATGCGAAGGCTGGTCATCGCCGCCGCGGCGGCATTGGTTGCCGCGCCCGCGGCCGCGCAGCAGAAGATTGATTTCATCCTGAACTGGGTGCCGGGCGGCGACCACGCGCCCTACTACTACGCGAAGAAGCTCGGCTGGTACCAGAAGGAAGGCGTCGATCTGAACCTCGAGCCCGGCAAGGGCTCGGCGCTCGCGACGCAGAAGGTCGGCGCCGGCGCGAATCCCGCCGGCCTCGCCGACATGGCCGGCGTGCTGGTTGCGAAGGGCAAGGGGGCCGACACCGTGGCGGTCTTCAATGTCTACGCCAACTCGCCGCAGGGCATGTACTGGCTGAAGAGCTCCGGCATCAAGGGCATCAAGGACTTCCCGGGCAAGAAGATGGGCAACCCGGCGGCGGATGGCGCGCGCGTCATGTGGCCGGCGCTCGCCAAGGCGAACGGCATCGACCCGAAGTCGGTGACCTGGGTAAACATCGACGCCAACGCCAAGCTCGCGGCGCTGAAGGCGAAGACGATCGACGCACCTCTTTCTACAACCTGCACCACGTGTTCAAGAAGGAGCTCGGCGACGATATGGGCTTCCTCGCCTGGCGCGACGTCGGCCTGAATCCGTACGGCAACTCGGTGATCGTCAACGCCGACTATCTGAAGAAGAACCGGCCGACGGTCGAGAAGTTCGTCAAGGTGACGCAGCGGGCCTTTGCCGAGTGCGTGAAGCAGCCCAAGCCCTGCGTCCAGGCACTGATCGACGCCAACGGCGCGCTCAGCTTCGACAACGAATTCGTCAACTGGCAGCTCGTCGAGGTGCTGATGAGCGACAAGATCTCGCAAAGCGTGGCGCTCGGCTGGCACGACGACAAGCGCATGCAGGACGACTACAACCTGGTGAAGGACTACGTCGGCGTCGACAAGCCGTTCGACGTGAAGAGCACCTACACGAACGAGTTTCTCGACAAGTCGATCAAGATGAAGGCGATCCGCGCCGACTGAAGAGTCGGAATAAACGCCGCCACCACGCGGCCGGCGCGCTCGCTGGAGCCGGCGGTGCGGCTGAGAAACGCTGCGCCAGGGTCTCGGCAAACTGCGCCGTTCGCTCGCTCGCGCGCTTTTCGAAAAGACGATCCACCAGGGGTTTGAGCGGTCCTTCGCCCTTCACATCGAAGAGCGCCCGCAGTTCCGTACCGCCTGTCCGCGGCGCGAGCGCCACGTCAATGGTGATCAGGACGTGCTGGCCGCGGGCCACGGCGCGCAGCTTCCTGGGAGGGTCCTCCGATTCGATCTGCGCGCGCAGGTCGACAATCAGCGGCACGATGCCGACCTTCTCCTTCACTGCAAATTCGGCCGTGCGCCCGTCGACGACCTTCAGTCGCTCGACGCCCGGAATACAGCTGCACAGCGCCTCGAAGTCGCGCAGAAATTTCCACAGCTCAGGCGGCGGCGCGTTGACCTTGAACGTGGCCTCGCGGCTCGGCACTCAGTCCCACCATTTCTTCAGCTGGTAGTCCTCGGCGATAAGGCCGGCGGCATTGTGCCCAGCGCCGGCGTGCACGTCACCGCCCGGATGGCAATAGCCGCCGCACAGGTAGAGGCCCTCGATCGGCGAGCGGTAGCTCGACCAGCCGGCGAACGGGCGGAAATAGCCCATCTGGTCGGGCGTCATGTCGCCCACCACGTCGACGCCGTTCACCATGTTGTCGTTCAGGCGCTCGGTATCGGTCGGATCCTGGACCGTCATCGCCAGGATCTTGTCGTTCGTCATGTTGGGCGCGTAGTTTCGCCAGAGCTCCAGCAGGTGCTGCGCGTACTCTTCGCGGATCGTCGGCCACCCGCCTTCGGCGGCGTAAGGCGCGTACTGCCACACGACGCTGGTGTGTTTGCCTGCCGGCGCCTGCGACGGATCGAATAGCGTGGGCAGCGTGATCTGCAGCATTTCCTTTCGCGGCGGCCTGCCCATCGCGATGTCCTGATAGGCGCGCACCTGGTCGGCGACCGTGGCTCCGAACATCTCCTGGCTAAACGCCATGTTGACGTCGCCGTTGTGTGCGCCGGCGCGGTATTTCGGCGGCTCGGCCAGCGCGAGATGCAGCACCATCAGCGAGCGGCCCTTAGAGTGGTAGTTCCTCACGCGCGTGGCGAAGGCGGGCGGCAGGTGCTCTTCGCCGACCAGGCGCAGGAAGCTCTTCTTCGGCTCGACGTTCGTGATCACGGCCTTCGCCGCATCGAGCTTCGTGCCGTCGGCGAGTTCGACGCCCGTTGCGCGATTGCCGCGCACGAGGATGCGCTTCACCTCGCTGTTCGTCTGCACCATGCCGCCAGCAGCTTCGAACGCCTTTCTCAGACCGTTCGCGAGTCCCTGCGACCCGCCGACGCAGATCGGCGCCTCCGCCTTGAGGATGCGGAAGAGGCAGATCCATCCCTGCCCGAACGCATCCGGCGGAAAGCCGAGGACCGTCATCCTGGCGAGGAAGTGCACCTTCACCTCCTCGCTCTCGAAGAGCTCGTGGAGGAGTTGCACCGGTGTGCTCGCCTGCCACTGCAGGAGCGCGCGACCCTCTTCCGACTGCTCGAGCTGCGCGCTCTGCATGGATGGCGGCAGCGGTGGCGAGTACATGAGCGGCAGGTAGGTCGAATCGATGAACTCGCCGTAATCCGCGACGAGCTGCTTGAACGTCTTTGCATCGCGCGCAGAGAACTTGGCGATTTCGGCGGCCATTCTGTCCGTGTCGCGATACATGACGAGGCACTTGTGATCGGGAAAAATCGTGCCGCGCAGGTGCGCCGGGTAAACGTACTTCACGCCGTGGCGCTCCAGCTCCAGCTCTCGGTAGACCGGGCTGAGCGGGATATGCGTGTGCACCACCGAGCAGACGTTGTGCTTGAAGCCTGGCAGCGTCACTTCCTCCGTATGGCAGGCGCCGCCGATGCGGTGGCTGCGCTCGATCACCAGGACTTTCTTGCCGGTCCGGGCGAGGTAAGCCGCGCAGGCAAGCCCATTGTGTCCGCCGCCGACGACGATGAAGTCATAGGACGCCACGTATTCCTCCCGTCAGTCGCTTAGCCCAGCTCCGGCCCCGCCACGAGATAGACCAGTCTTTCATTGCCCGGTGCGCGGCCACCGCCATGGATCATGCGCGTGAACGGCCGCTGGAAGGCAAACCCACGGGCCTCCAACCACTGCTGCACATTGGGCGCATGGTCGGCCGCATCGACATAGAGCGGCGCCGGCACGGCGGCGAGCGCCGATTGCAGGAGGTGCATCGCGGTTTCCTCGTCGCGCGCCACGAGCGGTCCGATCTGCCGCGCTTCGCGTCCGTCGCGGCCGAGCACAAAGCCGTTCGGCAGCGACAGCGCGGCTTGTGGCAAACGCTGCCGCAGCGCGCGGAGCAGGCGCGCGCGGTCAGCGCCGAACGCTTCACGATCCAGCGCCAAATCGGCATCCGGGCCCGTTTCCTCCTGATGCAAAGGCGCGCGGAAAACGGGCGCTGACCCTGATTTGTGGAAGCGCTTGAAGGTCCAGGTGTCGCGGAAACCTTCCTGTCGGTAAACCTCGCGGCCGGCCGGTGTCGCGTCGAGCACTGGAGTCAGATCCCGGCCGCGAAGATCGGCGATCGCGAGGCGCAGAAGCCGGGATGCGTGGCCTAGCCGGCGATGCGCGGAATGAACGAGCACCATGCTGATCCAGGCGAAATCGCCGTACGGCAGGACGAGCGTCGTGGCGACCAGCGTGCCGTCGGCGAGCGCAATGCCCCAGCCGCGGCCGATGTCGAGCATCAGCCGCCAGTCGGCTTCGTTCTGGTTCCAGCCGGCGGCTTGCGAGAGCGCGAAGCAGCCGGCGATGTGCTGCGGGCCGAGCGCGACCTCAGTACTTGCCGTCACGCGTCTCGAAGTGCGTCGGCTTGCCGAGATCGGGCATGCGTCGCGCGATCCAATCGGCCTGCCAGTCGAGCATGGCGGCGAGCGGCACGCGCGGCGCACCGAGAAGGCGCTGGGCCGCGGTCGTGTCGACCAGCCAGGCGGTCGGCGCCTCTTTGCCAGTGATGCTGGGCTGCTTGCCGAAGCGCTTGCCGAATTCCTGTGCGAGCGATCGCACGCTGATCACCTCGGCGCCGCTCACGTTGATTGGCGAGGTCGGCGTCGTGCAATGCGCGAGGAGGCGCAGCGCCTGCTCGTTCGCCTCGCCCTGCCAGAGGACGTTGACGTGGCCCATGCTGACGTCGACCGGCTGGCCCGCGAACACCTTGGCGGCGACGTCGTGCAGCACGCCGTAGCGCATGTCGATCGCGTATTCGAGGCGCATCAGCCGGCCGGGCGTGCCGTAGCGCTGCGAGCCGAAGAGAAATGCCTGCTCGCGCCCGACGCATGAGGTCGCATAGTCGCCCGGCGGAGGCGTGGTCGCCACGGATTCGTCGGCGCCGCGGCCGCTGACGGCGGCGTAGGGATAAACGCAGGCAGTAGAAAAGGCGACGATGCGCGAGTCGCGAAACGTTTCCGCGACCATGAAAGGCACACCGACGTTCATCGCCCAGGTAAGCGACGGATTGCCGGCGGCGCCAAACTTGTGGCCGGCCATGAACACGACGTTCTTGGCGCGCGGCAGGCGCTCAAGGCTCGCGCGCTCGAGCAGATCGCAGGCGATGCACTCGATGCCCCAGGCGGTGAGCTTCTCGCGCAAGCCGCGCTCGGAGAAGCGCGCGACGCCTATGACCCGCTTGCCGGCGCGGCGCGCCATTCGTGCCAGCGTAGGCCCCATCTTGCCGCCGACGCCGAGCACCATGATCTCGTCGATGCCGAAGAGGTCGCGCTCGAGCTCGGCGCTCGGGTGCGTCATGAAATCCTCGAGCTCCTCGACGTCGGCAAAACGCGTCGGCAAAGTGCGCATGGCCTCGATTATTATCGCCCGCGATGGCGCGCATCCTGACGACGGTGGTCGGCTCCTATCCGCTGCCGGACTGGCTGGCACGCGCGCCCTCTGAGCAGGCGCTGGTCGATGCGACGCGCGTCGTCATCGCGACGCAGGAGCGCGCCGGCATCGACCTTGTGTGCGACGGCGAGCTCTACCGCTTCGACGTCAACCATCCCGAGACCAACGGCATGATCGAGTACTTCGTGCGCCCGATGGCCGGGGTGCGCTCGGACATCGGCTTCTCGGAATGGCTCGATTACTCGAAAGGCGCCGCAATGCGCTTTCGCACGCGGCCGCCGGGCGTGGTGGAGGGCGCCATCGGATCGGGCACGCTGAATCTCAAGCTGCCGTGCGCACGCGCCAAGGCGCTCGCCACCCAGCCGTTCAAGTTCACGCTGACCGGGCCGCACATGCTGGCGAAGACGCTGCACGACCGGCACTACAAGAATCCGGAGAAGCTCGCGCACGCCATCGCCGACGTGCTGGCGGAGCAGGTGAAGCATCTCGACGCCGACGTCGTGCAGCTGGACGAAGCCAACCTGCCGGGCCATCCGGACGAATGGCAGTGGGCCGCGGCGGTGATCAACAAAGTGCTGCGTGCCGTGCCGAAGAATGCCAAGGCGGCGGTGCATCTGTGCTTCGGCAACTACGGCGGCCAGTCGATTCAGAAGGGGACGTGGGCCAAGCTGATGGAGTATTTGAATGCGCTGAAAGCGGATCACATCGTCATGGAGACGGCGCACCGGCCACCGCAGGAGCTGGCGGTGTTCAAGGACCTGCGGCGCGACATCGGCTTTGGGCTCGGCGTGGTCGACATCAAGCGCACCGAGATCGAATCACCGTCGGAAGTCGCGCGCGCCATCGAGCGCGCGGAGAAAGTGTTGGGTAAAGCGCGCGTGAAGTACGTCCA
>JAEKLK010000298.1 GCA_019509895.1 Betaproteobacteria bacterium
CGTAGCGCCCGAGCTGTTCCACGCGGAAGGAGGCGCTCCAGTGGTCGTTGCCGAGGAACGCCATCGGCACGACCTGCCACTCGGACGCGCCGACGCGGCGCCAAAGGAGCTCGGCGAGCACCGCGTCGTGGCCGTCGGTGAACACATCGGCCTCGACCATCACGTCGTCGCCCACGGCGCGCTTCACGGGATAGCGGCCACAGTCGACCTCGGGACGGACCGACTCGATGACAACGCGCGGCGGAGGGGTCTCTCTACTCAGGCTTGAAGAAAAGAACGGCCAAAGGCGGAACAGTAATGGAAAGCGACTGCGCAAAGTCCTCGTAGGGCATCGGCGTCGCCTCGCAGCCGCCGTAATTGCCCAGGCCCGAGCCGCCGTAGAGCGGCGCGTCGGAATTGAGGAGCTCGCGCCAGAAGCCGCCGCGCGGCACGCCGAGGCGATAGTTGTAGCGCGGCACCGGCGTGAAGTTGCACACCACCAGGATCGGCGGCGCCGACTCGTTGCCCTGGCGCAGGAACGAGATGATGCTCTGCTCCCAGTCGCCGCGCTGCACCCAGCGGAAGCCGTCCTTCGAGAAGTCTTTCTGGTGCAGGGCCGGCTGCTCGCGCATGACGCGGTTGAGATCGCCCACCCAGCGCTGCACGCCCTCGTGGCGCGGATCCATCTGCAGCACGTGCCACTCGAGGCTCGCCTCGTGCGCCCATTCGCGCCGCTGGCCGAATTCGCCGCCCATGAAGAGCAGCTTCTTGCCGGGATGCGCCCACATGTAGCCGAAGAGGGCGCGCAGATTGGCGAACTGCTGCCACGCGTCGCCGGGCATGCGGCCGATGAGCGAGCCCTTGCCGTGCACCACCTCGTCGTGCGAGAGCGGCAGGACGAAATTCTCGTGGAAGGCGTACCACAGGCTGAAGGTCAGCTCGTCGTGACGAAACTTGCGGAACACCGGGTCGTTCGTCATGTAGCGCAGCGTGTCGTGCATCCAGCCCATGTTCCACTTCATGCCGAAGCCGAGGCCGCCCAGGTAGGTCGGCCGCGACACCTGCGGCCAGGCGGTCGATTCCTCGGCGATGGTCTGCGTATCCGGGTAGTCGCGATAGAGGGTCTCGTTCAGGAACTGCAGGAAGGAAATTGCCTCGAGGTTCTCGCGTCCGCCGTGGCGGTTCGGGATCCACTCGCCCTGCTTGCGGCCGTAGTCGAGGTAGAGCATCGACGCCACCGCGTCCACGCGCAGCCCGTCGGCGTGGTACTTGTCGAGCCAGAAGCGCGCGCTCGACGCGAGAAACGAGCGCACCTCGTTCCGCCCGTAATTGAAGATGGCGCTCGCCCAGTCGGGATGGTGGCCCTGACGCGGGTCGGCGTGCTCGTAGAGGTGCGAGCCGTCGAAGAAGCCGAGGCCGTGCTGGTCCCACGGGAAGTGCGACGGCACCCAGTCGAGGATCACGCCGACTCCGGCCTGGTGCAGCGTATCCACGAAAGCCATGAAGTCCTGCGGCGTGCCGTAGCGCGTGCTCGGCGCGAAGTAGCCGGTGCATTGGTAGCCCCACGAGCCGTAGAACGGGTGCTCCATGATCGGCAGCAGCTCGACGTGGGTGAACTTCAGCCGCTGGCAGTACTCGGCGAGCTGGACCGCGAGCTCGCGGTAGCTGAGCGGCAGGTGCGGCGTCTCGGGGGAGCGCATCCAGGAGCCGAGGTGCACTTCGTAGACCGACCAGGGCGCATCGAGCGCATTGCGCTGCTTGCGCTCGCGCATCCACGCCTCGTCCTGCCACTCGTAGGCGAGGTCCCAGACCATCGAGCCGGTGCGCGGCGGCTCCTCGGCGCGAAACGCGTACGGGTCGGCCTTGTCTACCCGGTATCCGGCATTACCGGAGACGATATGCAATTTGTACACGCTGCCCGGCCTTGCCTCCGGCACCCGCGCGGCCCAGACGCCGGAGTCGCCGGTCGAACGCATCGGGTTCGTGCGCGGGTCCCAGCTGTTCCAGTCGCCGATCACCGAGACCGACTGGGCGTTGGGCGCCCAGACGGCGAAGTGCGTTTCGTTCCCGAGAAAGTGCGCGCCAAGCTTTTCGTACAGCCGGCTGTGCGTGCCTTCGCGAAACAGGTACTGGTCGTGACCCGTGAGGGCGACGGAGCGTTCGGTCACAGTCGGCATGGACGTCCCATGTAGCAGATAGGGGCCGGGGGTGCTACCTCGACCCCGGCTATAAACTTTTGACTATGCAAACTGATTACGTTCAGCGGTTCCTGTTCGAAAACCTGGACATCCGCGGCCGCCTCGTTTGCCTCACGGACGCCTGGCGCCACATGCTCCAGGGCCGCGGCTACCCGGAGGACATCGTCACGCTGCTCGGGCACACCACCGCGCTGAACGTCCTGCTCGGGGCAAACCAGAAGGGCGCCGGCCGGGTGACGCTCCAAGTGCAAGGGACAGGCCCGGTGAAGCTGCTGGTCGCCGATTGCACCGCGGAGCTGCGCATCCGCGGCATGGCGCACTACGAGGCGGACGAGATCGGCTCGGAAAGCGAGCGCGAGCTGCTCGGCGACGGGCGCCTGGCGGTGACCCTGGAAGACCTGAAAAGCGGCAAGTTCTACCAGAGCCTGGTACCGCTGGAAGGCGAGACGCTCGAGCAGATCTTCGCCCACTACCTGTCCCAGTCGGAGCAGCTTACCGCCTATCTTCGCCTGCACGCCGATGGCGGCGCCTTGGCCGGACTGCTGCTCGAGAAGCTGCCGAATGCCGACAGCCGCGACCCGGACGGCTGGAACCGGGTCACGCACTTCGCCAACACGCTGACGCTCGAGGACACGCGCGGCGTGCAGCCCTATGATCTGCTGACGCGCATCTTCCCGGAGGAGCTGATGCGCGTTTTCCGTCTCTACGCAGTCGAGTACCACTGCCCCTACGACGAGGACAAGGTGAAGGACATGCTGCGCGGGCTGGGACGCGAGGAAGTCGAGTCGATCCTCGCCGAGCAGGGCGAGGTGATCATCCGAAACGAGATGTGCAACCACGAGTACCGCTTCGACGCCGCCGCGATAGCGCGGCTCTTTCAAACCACGCACTAACCCGTCAACGGGAGGAACGCATGAAGAAAATCCTGGCGCTTGCGCTTGCCGCAGTCCTGGTCGCCTGCTCCGAGCCGCCGCCCCCGCCGAAACCAGTGGCCAAGGCGCCCGAGCCGACGCCCGCACCGGTGGCAGCGGCGCCCAAGCCCGAGGTAAAGCCCGAACCACCGAAGCCCGATCCGAACAAGGAGCTCGCCGCGCGCGTGAAGCAGGCCCTCGAAGCGCCCGGTACGAAGCTTCCGACCGGTGCAATCGATGTCACGGCCGCAGATGGCAAGGTGACCCTATGGGGCGCCGTCGCGAGCGATGCCGAGCGCCGCCGCGCCGCGCAGCTCGCCGGTAAGGTCGACGGCGTGAGCAACGTCGATAACCAGCTCAAGGTGGTCAAAGGCTCGTAACCCTAATTGGGGACGGACGCTATTTTTCTCATTGGCGAATCGAGCGCAGATGAGAAAAGCGGAGTCCGTCCCCATTTAATGGGTCCATGAAGATCGCCACCTGGAACGTGAACGGCATCCGCGCGCGCGCGGCGCAGGTGTGCGAGTTCCTCGAGCGCGAGCAGCCCGATGTGCTCTGCCTGCAGGAGCTGAAGGCGAACATCGACCAGGTGCCGGAGCAGTGCAAGACCGACGCGTATCACATCTACTGGCACGGCTCGACCATGAAGGCCTATTCGGGCGTCTCCCTGCACGTGCGCAAAGGCGCCAGCGAGCCGGCGTTCAGCCATCCGGACTTCGACATGGAGTCGCGCATCGTCGCCGCACGCTGCGGCAACCTGGTGCTCGCGTCGGTCTACGTGCCGAACGGGGGCAAGGACTATCCGGCGAAGCTCGACTTCATGAGGAAGCTCGGCGGCTGGGCGAAGCGCGTGCACGCGGAGGGCTGCGAGCTCGTAATCTGCGGCGACGTCAACATCGCGCGCACCGAGCGCGACGTGCATCCGGTCGAGCGCAAGAACGTCATCGGCCAGCTCGCGGAAGAGCGCGCGCTATTCGAGGAGCTGATTGACGATCACCTGGTGGATGTGCACCGCCAGCTCGAGCCCGATAACGAGCGGCTCTTCACCTGGTGGGCGCCGTGGCGCAACATGCGCCAGCGGAACATCGGCTGGCGATTGGACTACGTGCTCGCCTCGAAGCCCATCGCCGCGCGCGTGCAAAGCTGCGCCGTGCAGCGCGAGTTCGGCACGAGCGACCATGGGCCGGTGGTCATGACCTACCAATAATTTCGTACGAAGTACGAAATCCAGCGAAGTACGAAATCCAGCGCGGGATGGCGCTGCCGGCGCTCACGGCCCTCGCCGGCAGGCGAGGCCGAGGAACTCCTCGCGCGTCGCCAGGTTTTCGCGGAACACACCGAGCACCGAGGAGGTGACCATGGTCGAGTTCTGCTTCTCGACGCCGCGCATCATCATGCAGAGGTGCCGCGCCTCGATCATGACGCCGACCCCCTTGGCGCCCACCTGCTCCAGCACCACCTGAGAAATCTGCTCGGTGAGCCGCTCCTGCAACTGCAGCCGCCGCGCGAAGACGTCGACCAGGCGCGCGAGCTTCGAGACGCCGAACACCTTGCCGTCGGGGATGTAGCCGATGTGGCAGCGGCCGAAGAACGGCAGCATGTGGTGCTCGCACAGGCTGTAGACCTCGATGTCCTTGACGATCACCATGCCGCCGGTGGTCTGCGTGAAGAGCGCCTGGTTGATCACCTCGCTGACGTTGGAGCGATAGCCGTACGTCAGAAAGGTGAGCGCTTTCGCGACGCGCTCCGGCGTCTTGAGCAGTCCCTCGCGGTTGACGTCCTCGCCTAGCTCGATCAGGAGCTGGCGTACGAGCCCTTCGATCTTTGCCTGGTTCGGTTGCATGCGCGCCTCCGCTGCAAGAGATGGACCGCTCAAGCGTGCGCTCGGTGGCAGACGACCTCGACGTTGTGGCCGTCCGGGCCGATGACGAAAGCGGCGTAGTAACTGGCGTGGTAACGCGGACGCAGTTGCGGCGCGCCGTTGTCCTGCCCCCCGGCTGCGAGCGCCTGCCGGTGAAAGGCATCCACCTGTGCGCGGCTCTGCGCGACGAAGGCGAGATGCAGCGGCGCCGCCGGCGCGCTCGCCGGCACCAGCCAGAGCGATGCCTTGTCTCCCTGCCCGAGTCCGACCGCATCGGCATCGTGCACCAGCACTCGCACGGCGAGCGGCGAAAGCGCGCGCAGGAAGAACTCCTTTGCGGCGGCGAGATCCGTGACCGGGATGCCGATATGGTCGAACACTACGGCTGCCCCAGCGAACCCATGAGATCCTCGGGCGCGAATACCTTGCCGTCCTTGATCACACGGTGGATGCGGCTCAGGTGCTGGACGTCGGTGAGCGGATCGGCATCCAGCACCACCAGGTCCGCGAGCTTGCCCGCCGCCAGCGTCCCGGCCTCGCGCTCGAGGCCCATCGCGCGCGC
>JAEKLK010000299.1 GCA_019509895.1 Betaproteobacteria bacterium
AGCCCACCATGTACCCGGCGGCGAGACCATAGGAGTGCCGCTCGACCAGCAGCGCCGCGTCGAGCGAAAAAGCGGAGAAGGTGGTGAAGCCGCCGAGGATTCCGGTCGTCAGGAACAGCCGCATGTGCTGACCGATGCCGGGGCGGAACGCGAAATATCCGGCGAGCAAGCCCATCAGGAACGAACCGGCGACGTTCACGATCAGCGTCCCGTAGGGGAAGCCGTATCCCAACAGCCGCGCGGCGCCGACGTTGACTCCATGGCGGAGCGCACCCCCGATTCCGGCGCCAAGGAAGACAATGAGATAGAGCATAAACCTCCTACTGCAGCAGAGCTGCGAACGTAGGAGCCATCAGCCGGTCGGCGGTTACCAGGGAGACCCCATTCCCTGGACGGCGGCTTAGCACCGGCTTCGTTTCCAGCAAGTTATTTGCGCCCGAACAGTCTTTCCAGGTCCCCGTGGGCGAGCTTCACCCACGTCGGGCGACCGTGATTGCACTGGCCCGAGCGCGGCGTGACCTCCATCTCGCGAAGCAACGCGTTCATTTCCGCGACGGAAAGCACGCGCCCTGCACGGACCGAGCCGTGGCAGGCGATCGTCGCCGCGACATGGTCGAGCTTGTCGCGCAACGACAAGGCGCCACCGAGCTCGGCAATCTCCCCCGCCAGGTCGGCGAGCAGGCCCTGGATATCGGTCTTGCCGAGCGCCGCCGGCACAGCTCGGACAAGAATGGCCGCCGGACCGAAGCGCTCGATCTCCAGGCCAAACCCCGCCAGCTCATCGGCGGCCCCTTCGAGCCGATCGCAGTCGGGCTCGTCGAGCTCGACCACTTCGGGCAGGAGCAGCGCCTGGCGCGGCACCGCTCCGCCTTCGCGCGCAGCGCGCATTCGTTCGAGCACCAGCCGCTCGTGCGCCGCGTGCTGGTCGACGATCACCAGCCCATCCTCGGCCTCGGCGACGATGTAAGTCGCATTGACCTGCCCCCGCGCGACGCCGAGCGGGTAGCTCGGGACCGCTTCCACCGCCGGCTCGGCGCGGCCTTGCGGCACAAAACCGATGGGCGTGAAAGAGCGCTGTTCTTCCCTGACCGAGGCGGCGGCAGGACGTTCCAGGGTGAAGTCGCGCGCGTAGCTTTCGCTGTTGGTCCACATGACCGGCGCTGCCGATTGCTCACGGGCAGCGCTGCGCTGGCTTTCCTCGTCGAGCGCGCGGCGGAGGCCACCGACGATCAGGCCACGGACGGCGCCCGGATCGCGGAAGCGCACCTCGGTCTTGGCCGGGTGGACGTTGACGTCAACCTCGTCAAGCGGAACGTCGAGGAACAAGGCGGCGATCGGGTGGCGGTCGCGCGCGATGAGGTCCCGATAGGCAGCGCGCATCGCGCCGGCGAGCAGCCGGTCTTTCACGGGGCGCGAGTTGACGAACAGATATTGCTGGTCGGCCACGCCGCGGTTGAAGGTCGGCAGGCTGATCACCCCGGTCAGCCGCAAGCCGTCGCGCGTGACATCGATGCCGACGCCGTGGCGGTCGAGCTCATGCGCGAGCAGCTCCGCGACGCGCGCCGGCGCTTCGCTCGGCTGAAGCGTGAGGACGCGCCGGTCGTCATGATCGAGCGTGAAGGCGACGTCGCTCCGTGCCATCGCCAGTCGCTTCACACTATCGAGGCAGGCGGCATATTCCGAACGCGGGCTGCGCAGGAACTTGCGCCGCGCAGGGACCTTGTCGAACAACCCTTCGACGCGGATGCGCGTGCCCGGCGGGAGCGCGGCCGGCCCCTCGCCCGCGGGCTCGCCATGATCGATCGCGATGCGCCAGCCGTCTTCGCCGCTCACCCGACTCTCGAGCGTCAGGCGCGAGACGCTGGCGATCGATGGTAGTGCCTCGCCACGAAATCCAAAGCTGGTCACTCGGTCGATCGCGTCGGTCGGAAGCTTGGATGTCGCGTGACGCTCGAGCGCGAGGCGCATTTCCTCGGGCGCCATGCCGCAGCCGTCGTCGACGACTTCGACCTGCTCGATCCCGCCCGCCGACAGCCGCACCGAGATATGGGTCGCGTCGGCGTCGAGTGAATTTTCCACCAGCTCTTTCAGCGCGCTGGCGGGCCGCTCGACGACCTCGCCGGCCGCGATCCGATTGATGAGTTCCGGCGGCAGCCTTCTTATTGACATGTTAACCATTCCTAGCCCATTCCGAGGCCGCCGGCGAAGCGCTGATTTTTCGCGGAAATTCAGGCCGCCTTCAATGGGAAGAGTTTAATCGGAAGTGAAGCTGCGGGGCCTGTTTCCGCCGCTTTGCGGGGCAACAGGCGAGAGACGGGAAACGGATGTTCTGGACGCGCTGGTTCAAGTGGATGTCGCACGACATGGCGATCGATTTGGGGACCGCCAATACCCTCGTTTACGTGCGCGGCCGGGGCATCGTCCTGAATGAGCCGTCGGTGGTCGCGATCGAGACGATCAACGGGGTCAAGAAGGTCAAGGCCGTCGGCGAAGACGCCAAGCTGATGATGGGCAAGACGCCGGACCAGATCGAGGCGATCCGCCCGCTCCGCGATGGGGTGATCGCCGACATCGACGTCGCCGAGCAGATGATCAAGCACTTCATCCACAAGGTGCACGGCGGCAAGATGCGCGCCTGGCGCTTCCCCGAGATCGTGATTTGTGTCCCTTCCGGATCGACTTCGGTCGAAAGGCGCGCGATCCGCGACGCCGCGTCCAACGCTGGCGCCAGCGCGGTCTATCTGATCGAAGAGCCGATGGCGGCAGCGATCGGCGCCGACATGCCGGTGACCGCCCCGATCGGTTCGATGGTCGTGGACATCGGCGGCGGTACGACCGAGGTCGCGGTGCTGTCCCTGCGCGGCCTCGCCTACACCACTTCGGTTCGCGTCGGCGGCGACAAGATGGACGAAGCGATCAGCTCATACGTCCGCCGCAACCACAATCTGCTGATCGGCGAAGCTACCGCCGAGCGGATCAAGAAGGAGGTCGGGATTGCCAAGCCGCCCGTCGACGGCATCGGCAAGACCGTCCACATCAAGGGCCGCGATCTCGTCAACGGAGTCCCCAAGGAAATTTCGATCAACCAGGGCCAGATCGCGGAGGCGCTGTCCGAACCCGTCGGCACCATCGTCGAGGGTGTCCGCATCGCGCTCGAGAACACCGCTCCGGAGCTTGCCGCCGATATCTGCGATCAGGGCATCGTCCTGACCGGTGGCGGAGCGCTGCTCCAGGGGCTCGACGAAGTGCTGCGTGACGAGACCGGCCTTCCTGTTACCGTTGCCGACGACCCGCTGACCTGCGTTGCACTCGGCACCGGCCGCGCGCTTGAGGAAGAGCAGTTCCGCGGCGTGCTGCAGACGGCATAACTGGGGATTGAGGGGTGGCGACCGCGCGCCCCGGCTGGTCGCGAAGAGCGCAATACGGGCTGTTCTTCAGCTTTCTCGCGGTCATCGCCGGAATTATCGTCGGACTGTTCCTGCTGGTTCTGTCGCTGGTCGCGCCGGCGAGCTTCAACGGGGTTCGCGGCGCGGCGCTCGACGTCACCGGCCCGATCGCTTCGGCGCTCCACGAAGTCACCGCGACCGCGACGGGGCTCGTCTCGGGCGCCAGCGATTATTGGGACGCGGTGTCGCAGAACGGCGAGCTGAAGCGCGACAATCGCGCGATGCTGCGGCGAATGGTCGAAGCGCGCGCCATCATCCAGGAAAACCGCCAGCTCAAGGCCGCACTCCAGCTGCGCGAACAGACCCATGACGCGATTGCCGCCGGGCGCATCGTCGGCTCCTCGTTCAACAGCCCGCGGCGTTTTGCGATCCTGTCGGCGGGGACTTCAGACGGTGTCCGGGTCGGCATGCCGGTCCGCTCCGCCGACGGACTTGTCGGACGCATCATCGATGCCGGTTCCCTCGCCTCCCGCGTGCTGCTTGTGTCCGACCGAGCGAATATCGTCCCCGCGCGCCTCCTTCGCGGGGGCATTGCGGTGATTGCGCAAGGCCGCGGCGACGGCACGATCGATGTCCGGCCGCTCGAGGTCGGCCGCAACCCGTTCCGGCGCGGCGATATCATCATCACCTCGGGCACCGGCGGGCTTTACCCGCCGCTTGTTCCGATCGCCCGGATCGTCAAGCTCGACGATGACGGGGCGGTCGCGATTCCGCTGGCCGATCCGGCGAACACCAGCTTCGCCATTGTCGAACCGGTGTTCGAGCCAGCCGCAGCCGATCAGAGCCCGGCGCAAGAGGCGACACCGTAAGTGGTCCGGGCAGCGCTCGCGTCGACGCGCCGCATCGGCAAAGGCCCCTACGCCTTCGCGACCTTCGTGCCGGCAACGACCGTCGTCATGGCCTCGCTGCTGGCCGCGCTGCCGATTGTCGCCACCAGCGGCTGGTATCCCGATTTCGGCTTCCTCGTGTTCATCAGCTGGCGGCTTCTGCGGTCCGACCCGTGGCCGGCGTGGTGGGCCGCGGCGCTGGGTTTCGTCAACGACCTGTTCACGGGATATCCGCTAGGCTTTTCAATCGCTTTGTGGAGCGCGACAATGCTTGCGCTGGACCTGATCGACCGTCGGACGATGTGGCGCGATTATTGGATTGAGTGGGTGCTGGCCGCGGTGCTGCTTGCGATCGACAATTGGCTTCAATGGCGGCTTGCGGCGATCGTCGGGGCGCGGGTGCCGATCACGATGATGGTGCCGCCTCTCGCCATTTCGATCTTCGTCTTCCCGGTGAGCGCGTGGCTGGTGTCGCGGATCGACGCGTGGAGGCTTGGCCGATGAAGCCGATTCGCCTCACCAGTACGCACCAATCGATCACCTTCTCGCGCCGAATGCTGCTGCTCGGCGGCGCCCAGGCGGGCGTTGGGACTCTGCTGATCGGCCGCATGGGTTATCTCGCGATCGCCCAGAATGCCCACTACCAGCTGCTGTCCGAGAGCAACCGGGTGCAATTGATCCCCGTGCCGCCGAGGCGCGGCTGGATCATCGATCGCAACGGCAAGCCGATCGCGATCAACCGCTCCAGCTTCCGCGTCGACCTCATCCCCCAGCAGCTGGTCCAAGGCCCGAAGGTCGTCGCGCAGGTGGCGCAACTCCTCCAGCTTCCACCCGACGAGGTCGACCGCATCCACCGCGAGCTCGCCGTCTCGCGCGGATTCCAGCCGGTGTCCGTCGCGGACAACATCCCCTACGAGCAATATGCGGCGATCACCGTTCGCCTTCCGGACCTGCCCGGCGTCGCCGCTTCGCGCGGCTTCACCCGCTTTTACCCCGGGGGCTCCGCGGTCGGACAGCTGGTCGGCTACGTCGGCACCGCTTCGGCGGCCGATTATGAGAAGGAGAACAAGAACCCCCTCCTCCTCATTCCCGGTGTCAAGATCGGCAAGGAAGGCCTTGAGCAGACGCTCGAACCTGTTCTGCGAGGTCAACCCGGCGGTCAGCGCGTCGAAGTCACCGCGCGGGGCAGACTGGTCAAGGAACTCGACCCGAAGCCTGACCGTAGTGGAG
>JAEKLK010000300.1 GCA_019509895.1 Betaproteobacteria bacterium
CGACTTGAACAGCCGGTTGATGAGCGCCAGTGCCTGCGTGTCGCCGATGGTCTCGTAGATGCGCGTACTTTCGCACACGTCGGCGAAAAGAATGGCTCGGCGGCTTGTCTCGCTGATGGACGGCACTGCCGCAAAATATACGTGATAACGTCCCGCGGCTCTGTGAGAAAACTTTTCGTTCTGGCACTTCTCACGCTCTCGGCGCTCGCCGACGCGCAGGGACAGTGGCCGGTGCGACCCGTGAAACTGATAGTGCCGTCGAGCGCCGGCGGCGGCACGGATTTTTACGCACGGCTCCTCGCGCAGGCGCTCGGCGACTCCCTCGGCCAGCAATTCATAGTGGAAAACCAGCCCGGTGGCAGCGGCAACGTCGGCGCGGCAGCGGCAGCGCGCGCTGCGCCGGACGGCTATACGTTGCTCGTCTCGCCGGATCCGGCGCTCACTGTGAACCAGAGCCTGTTCAAATCGTTGCCTTACAACCCCGAGCGTGACTTCGTTCCGGTGGCGCGCGGTGTCACCGTGCCGCTGGTGGTGTGCGTACAGGCCTCGCTCGGCATCCGCACCCTCGCCGAGCTGGTCCAGCGGGGCAAGCGCGAGCCGCGCTTGCTCACCTACGGCTCATCGGGATCCGGTGCGCCAAATGCGCTCGCCGTGCGCATCATCGAGGAAGCTTCGGGCGCGCGCTTCCTGCACGTGCCCTATCGCGGCATGGGCATGGCGCTGCCGGCGCTGCTTGCCGGCCAAATCGATTTCCTGCTACCGGACGTGGCGATCGCCGGGCCGCATATCAAGTCCGGACGCATCGTCGCGCTCGCCGTCACGCATCGCACGCCACAATTGCCCGACGTACCGGCGATCGCCGATGCGGGCTTCGCCGGCTTCACCATGCCGAGCAACTTCAGCATCGTCGCGCCCACCGGCACGCCGCGGCCGATCGTGGAACGCCTGAACGCCGAGATCAACAAGGCGATGCGCACGACGCTCGCCGCCAAGCTCGAGTCTCACGCCTTCATTCCGCAATTCCACAGCCCGGACGAGTTCGCCGCCGCGCTGGCGCGCGACCGGGCGTTCTGGGCGCAGTTCATCCGCCGGGCAGGTATAGAGCCAGATTGACGGCCAGTGACCGCCCTCGGACTAGACCTTGTAGCCGTGCTCGCGGAACCAGCGGGCGGCGCCCGGGTGCAGCGGCACGTCGCGCGGCGTGGCTTCGGTCTCCTCGCCGAGGGCGCCGATGCTATGGAACGGCGCCCAGGCGTTGAAGTTTTCCCAGACGATCTCCTGCTGTCGCGCATTGATGGCGTCGACGATCTTGTAGGCGTCCTCCTCCGGCAGGTCGGTGTGCGCATAGAGGGGCCAGGCGCTGTAGTCGAGGCACGCGTGATCGGACTCGAGGCCCTGGTAGAGGCCCTTTGGCATCACGACGCGACGCCAGCCGATCTCGCCTAACTGCTTGAAGATTTCCGGCTCGAGTGTGAGCGGCCGATAACCGTGCTCGAGCGCATGCGCGAGCCACAGCGCAAGGCCCTCGTCGAAGATCGCATCGACGGCGCCATCGGCGATCGCCTTCAGGCGGCGTGCGTCACCCGGTCCGCCGTTCAGCTGCAGTCGGCCGCCCCAGCTTTCCAGGTCGGCAAGCGAATAGCCGTAGAGCCCGAGCACCTGGTTGATGAGATCGCGCGTCGAATGGGTCGGGTCCTCGCGCGTCGAGAGCTTGAGCGGGATGCGCTTCGCCTTGATATCGGCGAGCGACTTGATGCCGGTGCGCGGATGTATCGCGAAGACGAAGCGGTCCCACGACGGGTAGTTGGCGATGACGCACAGCGGCAGCGGCTCGCGGAAGAGGCCCTTGCCGCGCACCGCCTGGGTGAGCATGGCCGAAGGATTGACGATCGCCGCCTCGAGCTCGCGCCGTGCCACGGCGTGCGCGAGGATCGGCGAGCCGCACGACATGCGCAGCTTCGGCTTGTAGCGATCGCCTGAGCCCGAGCCGACGCTGATGCAGATGTCGCGGTTGCCGGTGTACGGCTCTTTCGGGTCGCCGGCAATGTGCAGGCCGATTTCCCACAGGAATTTGGCGCGGATGAAGTTGGCGCCCTTGGGCAGCGGTTCCATTAGGTCTCCTGTCTTCAGCGTGCTTCTACGCTCGTTCAAACACGAATAGGCGGCGTCAGATCCTCGGGGCGATCGATGTCGCGGATTACTCCAGGGTCGCCGACCGGAATCTTGACGAGCGCGGCTTCCTGCGCGGCGACGAGATGGCGGGCGCCCTCGTCGCCGCCGAGCGAAATAAGCTGTTCGTAGAACGCGCCGCCGAGCCCCACCGGATGGCCGCGCCGCGCGCGGAAGTAAGGCGCCGCCAGGTGCGCGCCGACGCCGAGCGCGTCGCGCACGGCGGCGATGGTGGTGGGACGCACGAACGGCATGTCGGCGAGCGCGACGACGTAGCCGTCGGCCTTGCCGGCGGCCCGCACCCCGCAGGCGAGGCTCGCGCCCATGCCTTCGGCGGCGTTTTCGCAGACGACCGCTTCGCAGCGCTCGGCGGCAAAGAGGGGCGCCATGTCGGCGCTACGCACCACCACCAGCACGCGCGCGAGCTCGCTCTTCAGGTTGCGCGCCGCCTGCACGGCGATCGGCACGCCATGCGGCAAGGCATGGCGCAGCTTGTCCGAGCCGAAGCGCGAGGCGGAGCCTGCCGCGAGGAGCAGGCCGACGATGTTCAAGCTAGGTCGGTTGCTTTACTTCGCAGGCGGAGGCATCGAAGCGCCGCTCGGGCTTCGCCGCCCACGTGGGCTCCGAGACGCCGTGGCGCACGGCGGTCATCTCGGCGAGGATTGCTACTGCGATCTCGGGCGGGGTCTTCGAGCCGATGTAGAGGCCGACCGGGCCGCGCAGCCGCGCGATCTCGTCGCTCGAGACGTCGAATTCCTTGAGGCGTTCGCGGCGCGCGTCGTTGTTCTTCTTCGAGCCGATGGCGCCGACATAGAAGGCGGCCGATTTCAGCGCTTCCATCAGGGCGAGGTCATCGAGCTTCGGATCGTGGGTCAGCGCGACGAGCCCGCTGTGGCCGTCGAGCTGCAGCTCGCGCACGATGTCGTCGGGCATGCCGCGGTTGATCGGCACGCTCGGCAGGTCCCAGCTGTTGGCGTATTCCTCGCGCGGATCGATCACCACGACGTGGTAGTCGAGCATGCGAGCCATCTCGGCGAGATAGCGTGTCAACTGACCGGCGCCAATCAGCACCAGGCGCCAGCGCGGTCCGTGCACGGCAGAGAGCACGCGGCCGTCGAACTCCAACACGTCCTGCCAGCGTCCCGGCTCGAGCGTCGCCCGACCGCTGTCCATTTCGAGCTTGCGGCGCACCAGCTGCTGCTCGCCGATTTTCTGCAGCAGCTCGGCAATCCCGCTCCGGTCCGAGAGCGGCTCCACCACCAGCTGCAGCGTGCCGCCGCACGGCAGCCCCCAGCGTGTCGCTTCCTCGTTGGTGACGCCGTAGGTGACAAGTTCGGGCTTCTTCGCGCGGGCGAACTTTTCCTTCACCTTCTCCACGAGGTCGTCCTCGACGCAGCCCCCGGACACCGAGCCGGTGATCTGGCCGTCGTCGCGAATCGCGACCATTGCGCCCACCGGGCGCGGCGCCGAGCCCCAGGTCTTGACGATGGTGCCGAGCGCGACGGCGCGACCCTGCCGGCGCCATGCCTCGGCGGTGCGCACCACTTCGACATCGACGCTATCCATGCGGAAATGTTATCGCAACGCGGCAGCCGCGAGTCGCAGATGAGCCGCCGGTTGCATCTGTAATGGAAATGCTCGCGCCGTGGCCGCTGGCAATCTCGCGCACGATGGCGAGGCCCAGGCCTGAGCCGGTGCCCGGCGTTCCAGGCACGCGGTAAAAACGCTCGAGCACGCGCTCGCGCTCGGGCGCCGGAATGCCGGGGCCGTCGTCCTCTACCTCGAGGAACGAATGCATGCCGTGGCGCCCGGTGCGCACGGTGACGTGGCCGCCGCGCTGCGAGTACTCGAGGGCGTTGTGCACCAGGTTGGCGAGCGCCTCGCGCAGCAGGAACGCATCGCCCTGCACCGGTGCCCATTGCAGATCGAAGCCGAGGTCGACATCGCGCGCGAGCGCCTGGTGCACCCAGGTGTTGGCCTCGCTCTCGGCGAGCGACTTGAGATTCAGCTCGGCGGCATTGCCGCGCGCGCCCGGCTCGGCGCGCGCGAGCGCCAGCAGCTGGTTGGCGAGGCGACCGGTGCGGATGGTGGCCTGATGCACCTGCTCGAGCTCCGCGCGCACTTCCGGGGTGAGCGGCTTGGCGAGCGCGAGCTCGGTATGCGCCTGCAGCCCGGCGAGCGGCGTGCGCAGCTGGTGCGCGGCATTCGCGAGGAAGCGCTGCTGGTTGCGGCTCGCCTGCGCCACTTCTTCGAGCAGCCCGTTCAACGCGCTCACCAGCGGCCGGGTCTCTTCCGGCGCGGCCGCCGCATCGATCGGCCGCAGATCACCCGGCGAGCGCTCCTTGATCTCGTCGGAGAGACGCGCGAGCGGCCCGAGGCCGCGCTTGACGCCGAACCACACGATGATCAGCGTCGCGAATGCGATCAGCATCTCCGGCAGGAGCGACGAGACGAGGATGTCGCGCTGCAGGCGGTTTCTCTTGACCATCGTCTCTGCCACCAGCACGCTGCACGACTGCGAGCCGCATTGCGCAGGCAGCGCCACCGCGCGCACCTTCTGCCCCTGATAGGAGGTGTCGTACGCAAGAAAGCCGTCGCGCCGGTCGCGGTCGGGCGGCGGCCCGGGCAGGCCCTCGTCGCCCGCGATCTCTTCGCCGCTGGGGCCGAGCACGCGGTAATACACCGAGTCGTAGCTGTCGCGCCGCAGGACCTGGTCGACGGCGATCGGAAGCTCGAGACGGAAGCTCCGCTCGCCCTCGCGGATGTAGGTGCCGAGCGAAACGCCGACGTCGATCAGTCCCTGGTCATAAGCGGCGGTGGCCGGCTCGATCGACGGGTAATAGGCGACGAGCGCCCCGAGGACCAGCAGCGCTCCCACCGGAGGCAGCAGCATCCGCAGGAGGTGCGCGCGGAGGCTGCGGGCCGGCATGGCTAGCCGCGGCTCACTTCAGTTCGCGGCGCCCTTGTATTCCTCGAGCATGTAGCCGAAGCCACGCACCGTGCGGATCCTGATGCCGGCCGGCTCGAGCTTCGAGCGAAGCCGCGAGACGTACACTTCGATGGCGTTCGGCGAGAGATCGTCACCCCAGCCGGCCACGGCCTGGATGATCGCCTCCTTGGAGACGATCTTCTCCACTTTGCCGAGCAGCACTTCGAGCACGGCCCATTCGCGCGCCGCCAGCTCGAGCGGCTCGTTCCTGAGGAACGCGCGCCGCGCCACCGTATCGAGCGTGAGCGGACCGTGCACGATGCGCGGCCCGCCGTGCGCCTGCGAGCGCCGCAGGAGCGCGCGCACGCGCGCCGTGAGCTCCGGCATGGCGAAGGGC
>JAEKLK010000301.1 GCA_019509895.1 Betaproteobacteria bacterium
CGCTCGCGAGCCGCGCCGGGCTGCTCGCCGGCGATCGCCTTCCGCAGCTGACCGCGCAGGCCCAGGAGATGGTGAAGGATGGCCGCGGCCGCGAGCTGATGCTCCTGCCTGGCTGGTGGTATGTAACCAGCGCTGCCAGCTTTCTCGATCTCGCGAACTGTCCGGACATCCTCGACCTCGCGCCGCGGATCTCCTGCCCGGTCCTCTATCTGCGCGGCGACGCCGAGCCGCGCGAGCTCTATCCGGCGGAAGAGTTCCAGCGTCGCTGCGCCGGGCGCTGCGATGTGGAGATCGTGCCGAAGTGCGATCATTTCTACCGCGGCCGCGAGGCGGCGGTGGCCGACATCGTGTGCGCGTGGCTGAGCCGCATCCCCAAGGGGAGGGAAGAATGAACAAGCGCTTCTTCATCGCCTGGCTGGTCGTGTTCATCGTCTGGTTCGCCGGCGACTTCGTGGTGCACGGCGTGCTCCTGCACGCCGATTACGCGAGCCTTGGGAACCTCTTCCGGCGCGAAGAGGATGCGCAGAACTTCTTCCCGCTCATGATCCTCGCGCACCTGCTCATGTCGGGTGCCCTGGTCTGGATCTATGCGCGCGGCGTCGAGGCGAAGCCGTGGCTCGGCCAGGGCGTCCGCTACGGCGTCGCGATCGCCCTCCTGACCGCCGTGCCGCTCGACCTCATCTACTACGCCGTGCAGCCGATGCCGGGCGCTACCGTGGCGAAGCAGATCGTCTTCGAGACGATCCTTATGCTGATCCTCGGCGCGGTCGCGGCCTTCATGTACCGGGATGCGAGCGCGAAACCTGTTTGACACGCCGGAGGCGGCGGCGCTCAAATGCCCGTTCCTGGACCGCGGCCTGCGCGAGCGGCCGGCCGCGCTCCTCGGCCGCCGAACTACTTTGCACCTCGCAGAGTCCCATCTTTTCTTACCGGTGATTGCATGAAGCTCTACGGTTTCTGGCGTTCGCTCGCTACCTATCGCGTCAAGGTGGCGCTCGCCCTGAAGGGCCTCGCGGCCGAGGAAGTGTCGATCGATCTTCTGAAAGGTCGCCAGCACGACAAGGACTACGTCGCGGTGAATCCGCAGGCGGTCGTGCCGGCGCTGGTTCTGGACGAAGGCGGGCCGCCGCTCTTCCAGTCGCTCGCCATCCTCGAATACCTCGAGGAGACGCAGCCGCGGCCGCCGCTCCTGCCGAAGGACCCGCGCGGCCGCGCGCGCGTGCGCGGCCTGGCGCTGATCGCGGCGGCGGACGGACATCCGTTGGTCGTGCCGCGCATCCGTACCTATATGGAGAAGGAGCTGAAGCTCGACGAGCCGACGCGCAACAGGTGGCTCGCGCACTGGACGCTGAAGGCGCTGGAAGCGATCGAGGTGCATCTCAAGGGCGAAAAGGAGACCGGCCGGTTCTGCCACGGCGACTCGCCGACGCTCGCCGACATCTGCCTCGCCGGCCAGGTGATCGGCGCCGTCGGCTACTTCAAATGCGACGTCTCCGGCGTGCCGACCTGCATGCGGATCTACGAGGAATGCATGAAGATCGACGCCTTCAGCAAGCCCCATCCGCTGAAGCAGCCGGGCGCCGCTGCGCATTGAACCTTTGTCTGCTGGAGTAAACGCATGACCCAAGTACCCATCGTTGACCGCTCGTCGCTCATCAGCGGCCTTTACCGCCAGCTCGAGCTGAAATCGGGCGAGACGGCCGTCGTCACCGTCGATATGCACCGCGGCCATCTCGATATGGACGCTCACGCCCGGCCGCAAGAGCACGGTGCGCGAGCACAATATCGAGGGCACGCCCGGCACGCAGATCATCCCGGAGCTCTACCGTGACGGCGACTACGTCATCAACAACAAGAAGCGGCTCGACTGCTTCCACGGCACCGACCTGCGGCAGCTGCTCGACATCCTCAAGGTGAAGAACGTGGTGCTGATGGGCATCAACACCAACACCTGCGTGCTCAACACCTCGTTCACCGCCTTCAACTACGACTATCGCGTGGTGGTCCTCTCCGACTGCGTCGCCAGCATGTATGGCGACGACCTGCATGTCCTCGGGCTGCAGAACGTGGCGCGCTGCCTCGGCTGGGTGATCACCAACGAGCAACTTTTCGAAAAACTCAAGGAGACCCCGCATGTCGTTCACGCGTAGACGATTCATCCAGGCGGCCGGCGCCGCCGCCACCGCAGCGGCGTTTCCTGCGGCGGCGCAGGCCGAACCGATCCGCCTGGGACTCGTGACGGTGAAGACCGGGCCGCTCGCCTCGGGCGGCATCGACATGGAGCGCGCGCTGACGCAGTACCTGAAGGAGCGCAACGACACGCTCGCCGGCCGCAAGGTGGAGCTATTGGTGGCCGACGGCGGCGGCGTGCCGGCGCAGACACGCACCAAGATCCAGGAGCTGGTCGAGCGCGACCGCATCCACCTGATGATCGGCCCGCTCGACACGGCCTCGGCGCTCGCGGCCGACGATTACATCCGGCAGGCGCAATTGCTGACGCTCTCGGTGGCGGCGGCGGAGGATATGACGCAGAGGAAGCCCAATCCCTGGTTCACGCGCGGCACCTCGACGTCCTCTCAGTCCGCGATGCCGCTCGCCGACTACGCCGCGAAGCAGCTCAAGTACAAGCGCATGGCCGTGATCGCCGACGACATCGCCTACGGCCACGAGATGTGCGCCGGCTTCATGCGCGTCTTCGAGGACGCGGGCGGCAAGGTGGTGCAGCGCATGTTCCCGCCGCTCACCGTGCCCGACTACGGCACCTACCTGGCACAGCTCAAGACCAACATCGATTCCATCTTCCTCGGCTTCGCCGGCTCGAACGGCTTCCGCTTCCTGCGGCAGATGAACGAGTACGGGCTGATCAAGAAGATGGCGCCGATCGGCGGGATGACGGCGCTCGACGAGGCGGTGCTGCGTAACATGGGCGACGAGGCACTCGGCATCATCACCTCGTGCTGGTACTCGGCCGAGATCGATAACCCGATCAACCAGAAGTTCGCGAGCAGCTTCCGCTCCCAATGGAAGTATGACCCGGGTTTCTACGCCGCCGCGACCTATACCGAGGCGGCGGTGCTGGAGGCGACGCTCAACCAGATCAAGGGCCGCGTCGAGGACAAGCCGGCGTTCATGAAGGCGGTGCGCTCGGTCAAGGTCGACAGTTGCCGCGGGCCGGTTTCGTTCGACCAGTACGGCAACGTCGTCGGCAACGTCTACATCCGCCGCGTCGTTCGCAAGGAAGGGCGCCTGGTCAACTCGGTGATCCACACCTACCCGAACGTCAGCCAGTTCTGGACGTACAAGCCGGAGGAGTTCCTGAAGAATCCGGTCTACTCGCGCGACTGGCCGCCCGCGAAGAACCTGGAGTCGTGAATCTCAGCCTAATACCGTCGCCCCCGCGAAGGCGGGGGCCCCGTTCGGTTTTCAGGAATCCTGGCTTCCCGCTTTCGCGGGAACGACCAAAGATCGGGTTCTAGTGCAGTACTGGGCGATCCAGACGCTCAATAGTCTGGCGCTGGGCGGGCTGCTCTTTCTGCTCGCGGCCGGCTTTTCGCTCATTTTCGGGCTGATGCGCATCGCCAATCTGACGCACGGTGCGCTTTTCATGCTCGGCGCCTATATCGGCGTGAGCGTCATGCGCCAATGGCCGAACCTGTGGTTCGCGGCGCTCGCCGCCGGCGCCGCGGTGGCGATCTTCGGCGGCCTGCTCGAGCGGTTCATCCTGCGCCAGATCGGCGGCAACGTGCTCGGGCAGGTGCTGGTGACGCTCGGCGTCTCGTTCATCATCGCCGACGCTTGCCTGCTCACCTGGGGCGGCGACCCGATCCCGATCCCGACGCCGCCGCTCCTGCAAATGCCGGTGCGCATCGGCAGCTTCATCTTTCCCGCCTACCGGCTCGCGGTCGTCGGCATCGCCGTGGTGGTGGCGATCGCGCTCTATCTCCTCATGGAGCGCACGCGGCTCGGCGCAATGATCCGTGCCGGCGTCGACGACCCGCAGATGGCGAGCGCGGTCGGCATCCCGGTGTCGCGCCTCTTCAGCACGGTGTTCTGCCTGGGGGCGGCGCTCGCCGGCGCGGGCGGCGTGATCGGCGGGCCGATCCTGTCCGCCTATCCCGGGCTCGACGCCGACATGCTGCCGCTCGCGCTGATCGTCGTAATCCTCGGCGGCGCCGGCAGCCTGCTCGGTGCCTTTGTCGGTGCCTTCATCACCGGCTTCGTCTACACGTTCGGCGTCGCGCTGCTTCCCGACCTCGCCTACGTGATCCTGTTCCTGCCGATGATCCTGGTGATCGCCTTCCGGCCGCGCGGGCTCTTCGGCAAGTTCGCCGCGTGAAGACGCCCCTCGCCGTCATCGTGCTGGCGGCGCTGCTGCCGCTCCTCGCGGGCGAGTATTACATCAACCTCGCGAGCCAGATCGTCATCTTCGCGGTGTTCGCGGCGAGCATCAATCTGCTGCTCGGCTACGGCGGCCTGGCGACGCTCGGGCATGCCGCTTACCTGGGCGTGGCGGCCTACCTGTCCGCGTTTCTCTACCTGAAACTGCAGCTTGCGCATTGGGCCATCGCGCCGCTCGCGCTCATCGGCACGACCCTGATGGCGGGCGTCTTCGGCCTGGTCGCATTGCGCGCCACCGGCCTCGGCTTTCTCATGCTGACGCTCGCGCTCTCGCAGGTGCTGTGGGGCACGGCGTACCGCTGGGTGTCGGTGACCGACGGCGACAATGGGCTGCGCGGGCTGGCGCGGCCGATGCCGTTCGGCATCAACATGAACGAGGCCATGCCGTTCTATTACTTCGTGCTGGTGATCGGCGTGTTCGCGATCTGGATGATGGCGCGCTTCGTAAGCTCGCCCTTCGGCGCCACGCTGCGCGGCACGCGCGACCAGCCGCGCCGGATGAGCGCTCTGGGCTACGACGTGTGGCTGATCCGCTGGATCACGTTCATCTACGCGGGCTTCTGGGGCGCGGTGTCGGGATTGCTCTTCGTCTACTACCACAAGTACATCCACCCGGTGTCGCTGTCGCTCGCCAACTCGGCTGAGGGACTGCTCGCCGTCATCGCCGGCGGCTCGGGCACGCTCGCCGGCCCGATCGTCGGTGCGGCCATCGTGCTGCTTTTGAAAAACTGGGCGTCGGCTTATATCGAGCGCTGGAACATGCTGCTCGGCTTCGTATTCGTCTTCATCGTCGTCCTGATGCCGGAGGGCGTGGTTCCCGGAGTGAAAAGGCTATGGCAGCGGCGCTCCGCATCGCGGGGCTGAAAAAGTCCTTTGGCGGGTTGCCCGCCATCGCCGACGTCACGCTCGAGGTGGCGGAGGGCGAGCGGCGTCTGATCATCGGCCCGAACGGCGCCGGCAAGACGACGCTCTTCAACCTGCTCACCGGAGATCTTTCGCGCGACGCGGGCAGCATCACCCTCTTCGGTGAGGAAGTGGCGCGCCTTTCCACCTGGCGGCGATGTCATCGCGGCCTTGCGCGCACCTACCAGATCATCACGCTCTTTCCCAAGGACACGCTGGAGCACAACGTCGCGCTCTCGCTCCTCGGGCTCTCGCGCCGGCGCTGGAGCATGTTCGGGCGCCTGCCCGCGTCCTTCTATGCCGACGCCCGCGAAGTGCTCGCCCGGGTGGGGCTGGAGAAGGTGGCGAGCCGGCCGATCGCCGAGGTGGCTTACGGCGAGAAGCGGCGCGTCGAGATCGCCATGGCGCTCGCGCAGAAGCCGCGCGTGCTGCTGCTCGACGAGCCGCTCGCCGGCCTGTCGCGCGAGGAGCGCGGGCAGCTGAAAAGCCTGATCGCGGGCATTCCGCGCGAGACGACGGTGGTGATGATCGAGCACGACATGGACACGGCGCTCGATCTCGCCGACCGCATCACGGTGCTTCACTATGGCCGCGTCATCGTCGAGGGAACGCGCGCCGAAGTGGTGGCGGATCCGAAGACGCGAGAGGTCTATCTTGGCCACTGAAGCGCTGGCCCTCGACGGCGTCGACGCGCTCTACGGCGAGAGCCACGTCCTGCACGGCGTCTCCTTCAGCCTGGCGGAAGGGCGTGTGCTCGCGCTCCTCGGCCGCAACGGCGCCGGCAAGACGACATGCATGAACACGGTCATCGGCTTCCTGCGACCGCGCAATGGCGCCGTGCGCGTGTTCGGCGAGCCCGTCCAGCGCCTCGCGCCCGACGTGATCTCGCGCAAGGGTATCGGGCTCGTGCCGCAGGGCCGTCGCGTGTTCGCGCGGTTGACGGTGAAGGAAAACCTCGTCGTCGCCCACCAGAAGAGAGGCGGAGCGTGGACCCTGGAGCGCGTGTTCGAGCTCTTCCCGCGCCTCAAGGAGCGCCAGGCGCAGGACGCCGGCTCGCTGTCCGGCGGTGAGCAGCAGATGCTCGCCATCGCCCGGGCGCTGATGGGAAATCCGCGCGTGCTGCTGTTGGACGAGCCGTCCGAGGGCCTCGCGCCGCTCATCGTCGCCGAGGTCGGCAAGACCATCGCGCGGCTCAAGCGCGAAGGCCAGTCGATCGTGCTCGTCGAGCAGAACATCCAGCTCGCCTTCAGCCTGGCCGACGAGGTGGTGATTCTGAATACGGGCCGCGTCGCCTTCAGCGGCCCGCTGGATCAGGTGCGCACGAACGAGGCGCTGATCACGCAGCACCTCGGTGTGTTCTAGCCACGATGTCGAGCGCCTTGATGAAGATCTCGCTCGGCGCGAGCTGCTCTCCGGAAAGCCAGCTCGCCACGTCCACCACCGAGACCTGCAGCTCCGCCGCCAGGCGCTCCTCACTGCCGAGCGTCGCCAGGGCACGACGCAGCGTGCGGATGGAAGCCGTGTCCTTGGATTTCATCTCTGCCTGCCTGCCGAAGAAACAGTTCGAACTCACGCAAATTCCAAAAAGGATCAAAAAATGATGGACATCCACTGCCATTATTTGAATACGCAGGTCGCGGAAAAAGTGACGCCGTTGAATCCGGCGCAGCACGAGCCGATGGCAGTGTTCTCGAACGCAGCGACGCGCGCGGCGAACGTGAACCAGGGGAAGGAGCGGGGCGCCAAGCTCACCGACGTCGCGCTGCGCCTGAAGGAAATGGACAAGATGGGAGTCGACATCCAGGCCGTCTCGCCCGCGCCGCACCAGACTTATTACTGGACCGATGCGGGAATGGGCCAGGAGCTGTCGCGCAAGATCAACGAGCGGCTCGCCGAGATCGTCTCCGAGCATCCCGATCGCTTTGTCGCGCTGGGTACCGTGCCGTTGCAGGACGTTTCGCTCGCCGTCGGCGAATTGACCCATTGTGTGAAGACACTCGGCATGCGCGGCGTCGAGATCAATCCCAGCGTGCGCGGCATGGACCTCACCGACGCCAAGCTCAATCTCGAGGCCTTCTTCGCCAAGGCGGAGGAGCTCGGCATCGTGGTCTTCATGCATCCGATCGGCTTCACGCAGGGCGAGCGCCTGGTGGACCATTACTTCTCGAACATCATCGGCAACCCGCTCGAGACCACCGTGGCGACCAGCCATCTCATCTTCGACGGCGTGATGGAGCGCCACCCGAAGCTCAAGGTGGTGCTTCCGCACGCCGGCGGCTACCTCGCGCACTATTGGGCGCGGATGGACCACGCGTACAAGGCGCGGCCGGACACGCACGGGCAGATGAAGCGCAAGCCCTCGAGCTATCTCGAGCGCTTCTATTTCGACACCATCACCTTCGACCACGGCATGCTCGCCCACCTCATCGCGCGCTTCGGGGCCGACCACGTGCTCCTCGGCACCGACTATCCGTACGACATGGGGATGGAGCGGCCGGTGGAGTTCATCGACGGGGTGAAGGGGCTGTCGAAGG
>JAEKLK010000302.1 GCA_019509895.1 Betaproteobacteria bacterium
GCTGCTCGCCGGGCTCGGCGAGCATTTCGATTTCCTGTCGGCCGGCGCGCGGCTTTTCCTCTTCACGGGGTTCTTGGGGGGCTTCACCACCTTTTCAGCCTTCGGTGTGGAGACCATTGCCTTGGTCGAGCGCGGGCAGTGGTGCATCGCGGCGAGCTACGTACTGCTGAGCGTGGCGTGCGGGCTCGGCGCGCTTTGGGCGGCGCTCAAGATCGGCGGCCTCGGCGCCTAGCGGGCAAGGGGCGTACGAAGCTTGCTTGGGTGCTGGCATGGCAAAGACAAAACGCGGCCGCAAGGCGGCCAAGCGCGGCCGCAAGGCGGCCAAGGCGCCCGATGCGGTGGAGCTGCTGAAAAAGGACCACGCGGAGGTCAAGAAGGCGTTCAAGCAGTTCGAAAAGGCGAAGTACAAGGATCCGAACGCGCTGCACGAGTTCGTCGCCACCATCTGCAACGACCTGACCATCCATACCCGGCTGGAGGAAGAAATCTTCTATCCGGCGGTGCGGGCGAAGATCAAGGACGACGATCTAATGAACGAGGCGCTGGTCGAGCACAACTCCGCCAAGACGCTCATCGCCGACATCCAGAAACTCCGCGCTGACGACCCGATGTTCAAGCCGAGCGTCACGGTGCTCGCCGAATACGTTCAGCATCATGCGCGCGAGGAAGAGCGCGAGATGCTGCCGAAGGCGAAGCGCCTGAAGCTCGACCTGGCCGGGTTGGCGGACGAGATGCTCGTGCTACGCGACCAGCTAAAGGCGCGGTAGCGGCCGCTGCACGGATTTCGTCGGCAGGCGGTGAGTGGTCAGCGCCATGCGCTCGTGCTGCAACTCCTCTCGCCTAAGCGTAGCGACATGGCGCGTGTTCCGTACCGCATGCATCAGTTCGCGCGTTTTCACCATGAGCCGTGCGGTGCCCGCGCAAAGCTGGTTCGCCCGTGACACCGCGGCGGCGAAACGCGCACGAAGTTCGCTGCGCATGGGGAAGCCTAGCGCAAACCAGGGAACGGGTCTTGCACGCGCTGGACCATTTCGCGAAGGAGGATTTCATGGCAGGCAGCACACTCGATCCGGACAACATCCCGGGGCGGCCGCGCCCCAAGACGCAAAAGGGCCATGATGTGAAGTCGCTCGGGCCGAGCGACACGTCCGACAGCGGCTCCGACATGGCGGGCCCGGGTCTCCTGGACGACGACGTCCTGCCGCTCGATCGCGGCACCAACGAAGACCCCGAGGCCGGTAAGGTCGGCAAGATCGAGGCAGGTGCTTCGGTCGGCGATCGCGAGATGGACGACACCAGCGACAAGGACGGCACCGGCGAGCATCTCACCGCCGGCAAGGAGCCGCGCGTACATGCCAATCAGGACCGCGACGTCGATCGCGTCGTCGGTCCGGGCGAGGCGGGCCTCGGCGGCGGCCTCGACCAGGCGGAGGAAGCGCAGCTCGGCACGACCGACGAAGAGCTCGAGCGCACCGACCGTGGCCTGAAGCGCAAGAAATAGGGGACGTCCCCTATTTTTCTCGTCAGGTTACCGAGACCCGAATCCCCTTTTCCTCCAGCGAGCGCACCAGCGTCCGGGTGTGCTCGCTGTCGCGCGTTTCGACGAGGAACTCGACTTCGGGCGAGCGTACCGATGCGGTGCCGAAGATACGCTGGTGCTGCACCTCGACGATGTTGCCGCCGGCGTCGGCGATGAGCTGCGCCACCTTGGCGAGGCTGCCGGAGACGTCCGGCATCGTGACGCGCAGGCGCACCAGCCGCGCGTCGCGCACCAGGCCCCGCATTAGAACCGAGGCGAGCACACGGCTGTCGATGTTGCCGCCGGAGATCGGGATGCCGACGCGCTTGCCGGCGAAGCGCTGCGGATGCTCGAGCAGCGCCGCGAGCGCCGCGGCGCCGGCGCCTTCCGCGACCGTTTTTTCGATTTCGATCAGGGCGACGACGGCGCGCTCGATCGTCTCCTCGGCGACGACCACCACGTCCTCGACCTCTTTCTTGACGATGTCGAAGGCGATGTCGCCGACATCCTTCACCGCGATGCCCTCGGCGATGGTATCGCCGCCGACCTTGACCGGCTCGCCCGCAAGGCGCTGGTGCATTGACGGATAGGTGCGCGACTCGACCCCATAGATGCGGATCTTCGGATTGAGCGCGCGCGCGGCGGTGGCGATGCCGGCGATCAGGCCGCCGCCGCCGATCGGCACCACCAGGACGTCGAGCGCCGGCTGCGCCTCGAGCATTTCCAGCCCTACGGTGCCTTGGCCGGCCACGATCAGCTCGTCCTCGTATGGATGCACGAATACCAGGCCGTCGCGCACGGCGAGATCCTGCGCGTGCCGCGCGGCATCGGCGAGCGATTCGCCTTCAAGGACCACGGTCGCGCCGTGCACGCGCGTGTTCTTGATCTTGGTATTCGGCGAGCCTTTCGGCATGACGATGGTTGCCGGAATGCCAAGGCGTGCCGAGTGGAAGGCGACCGCTTGCGCGTGGTTGCCGGCGCTCATGGCAATTACGCCCCGTCGCCGCTCGTCGTCGCCAAGCGACAAGAGCTTGTTCAGCGCCCCACGCTCCTTGAACGAGGCGGTGAACTGCAGGTTCTCGAACTTGATGTAGAGCTCGGTGCCGGTGAGGCGCGAGAGCGTCTGGGAAGGCAGGAACGGGGTTCGCTCGACCGCGCCGGCGATGCGTGCCGCCGCCGCTCGGATGGCATCGAGGGAAATCATGGCGAAATGTTAACGGTTTATGATCGCCGGCCCATGGAAGTCCAGGCGCGCATCGCGCGAGAGCTGCCCAGCGGCGCCGACCCGACGGACGCGCAGTTTCGGTTGCTCGTCGAGAGCGTCACGGACTACGCGATCTTCCTGCTCGACAGCGAAGGAAGGGTGACGAGCTGGAACGCCGGGGCGGAGCGCATCAAGGGCTACGGCGCCGCCGAGATCCTCGGCCGGCATATTTCCGTTTTCTATCCGACGGAAGAGCGAACGGCCGGCGCGCCGCAGCGCCTGCTGGATGCCGCCGCGCGCGAAGGTCGTGTCAGCGCGCAGGGCTGGCGCCTTCGCAAGGACGCGAGCCGCTTCTGGGCGGACGTGGTGATCACGGCGCTCCGCGATGGCGAGGGCGAGCTGACCGGCTTCGCCAAGGTGACGCGCGACATGACGCGCGCGCGGCTCGCCGAGGAGCGCCTGCGCGACAGTGAAGCTCGCCTGATTGCCTTCACCGAACATAGCCCGGCGGCGATGTATTTGAAGGACGTAGCCGGCAACTACCGGTTCGCCAACCGGCAGTTCCTCAGCCGGCACGGGCTGCGGCGCGAGCAGGTGCTCGGCCGTCGCGACGAGGACATCTTTCCCGGCTCGCAGGTGCCGAGCCCGGCGGCGAGCGACGCCGAAGTGATGGCGCGGCGCGCCACGTGCGAGTTCGAGCAGACGATGCGCACCGCGGAGGGCGAGCGCGTGCACATGATCGTCAAGTTCCCGGTGTTCGACGCCACGGGCGGGGTGGTCGGCGTGGGCGGCGTCTCCACCGACATCACGCAGCGCAAGGCGACCGAGCAGCAGCTCCTCGAGCAGCGCACGCTCCTTTCCGAGTCGCAGACGCTCGCCGGCGTCGGCTCCTGGGAATGGGAGCCGGGCACGGGACGGCTCGCCTGGTCCGAAGAGATGTTTGGCATCTACGGCCTGTCGCGGCGCGATTTCGCGCCGAACTTCGACGCCTATCTCGCGCGCGTGCATCCCGAGGACCGGCAGATGAGCGCCACGGTGCTGGCGCGCGCCCTGGCCGAAGGCCGCAGCTTCGTGCACGAGGAGCGCGTGCTGCGCCCCGACGGCAGCGAGCGCACGGTGCGCACGCACGGCGAGATCGTGCGCGACGCGCACGGCCGCGCGCTCAAGCTGGTCGCCGCGTGCCTCGACGTTACCGAGCAGCGCCACGCCGAGCAGGCGCTGCGCGCCGCCGCCGAGGAGCTGCAATCGCTCACGCGGCGGCTGGTGCAAGTCGAGGAGGCGGAGCGCCGCCGCATCGCCGGTGAGCTGCACGACCGCGTCGGCCAGAATCTCTCGGCGCTCAACATCAATCTCGAAATCGCGCTCGGCGCGCTCGGTGACGCGCCGCTCCCCGAGGCGCGCGCGCGCCTGCACGATGCGCTCTCGCTGGTCGAGCTCACCCTGCAGACGCTGGAGAACGTGATGGCCGATCTCAGGCCGCCGCTCCTCGAGGAATACGGACTGGGCGCCGCGCTCGGCTGGTACGTGCAGGAATTCGCGCGCCGCGCCGGCCTGGAGGTCAAGCTCGAGGACCTGGCGCGTGAGCACACCCGGCGCCTGCCGCGCGACGCCGCGGTGGCGCTCTTTCGCATCGCCCAGGAGGCGCTCACCAATGTGGCGAAGCATGCCGGCGCCAACCGCGCGCTGCTGCGCCTGGAGGCCGCAGAGCGCGGCGTGTCGCTCACGGTGCGCGACGACGGTCGCGGCTTCAACCCCGCCTCGCCCTCGCGGCCCGGCCGCCTGGGCATGACGACCATGAAGGAGCGCGCCACCGCCGCCGGCGGTTCACTCGCCCTGGAAAGCGTGCCTGACAAAGGGACTACACTAACGGCGCACGTACCGTTCTGACATGACCATCCGCATTCTCATCGCCGACGACCACGCCGTGGTCGCCGAAGGGCTGAAGCACCTGATCGAGGCGCAGCACGACCTGCAGGTCGTCGCGATCGTCGGGGACGGGCGCGAGGCCGTGCGCATCGCCAAGGAGTCGCAGCCGCACGTCGTGCTCATGGACCTCTCGATGCCGGAGCTGAACGGCGCCGACGCTACGCGCGCGATCGTGGAGAACGATCCGAAATGCCGCGTCATCGTGCTGTCGATGTACGCCGAGCGCGAATACGTGCGCCGGGCCCTCAAGTCGGGCGCCGCCGGCTATGTGGTGAAGCGCTCGGCCGCGAAGGAGGTGGTAGACGCGATCCGTGCGGTGCACGCCGGACAGCGCTACCTGAGCCCCCGCGTTGCCGATGCCGTGATCGAGGACTACGCCGCCGACGAGAAGGCGGATCTCCTCGAGCGCCTATCGGCGCGCGAGCGCGAGGTGCTGCAGCTGCTCGCCGAGGGCCGCACCGGCGCCGAGATCGCCGCGCGGCTTACGCTCTCGCAGAAAACCGTCGAGACCTACCGCGCGCGGCTGGTGGAAAAGCTCGGCATCCGCGACGTCGCGGGTCTCGTCAAGTTCGCCATCCAGCGCGGCCTGGTTTCGCTCGACTGAAGGCTGGGAGTTTTCCGCAGCGCCGGCGTGTGCTGCTGCCGGGTCCGCCCTGACAACACCAGTCGGCGACACGCGATTCACCGAACCGTCGACTGCGCAACGACCCGCCGGCCGCCGACAATCGCCCTTGGCATGAACGAGAATGCTCGCCCGCTGATCCTGATCGTCGATGACGAGACCGCCGTGCGCGAGATCCTCAAGCTGCAGCTGGTCGG
>JAEKLK010000303.1 GCA_019509895.1 Betaproteobacteria bacterium
GGGCGAGCGCGCGCTCCAGGTCCTCTTTCAGCGGCCGGCCGATTAGCCAGGTGGAGTTGGCGTTCTTGACCAGCCCGGTCAGCCGCGAGAGGGTGCCCGGCATGCCTACGCCGACATTTCCCGGGCCGATTTCGGCGACCAGCGAGGTGACGGCGGCAAGCGTGCCGGCGTAATCGCCGCGCGGCGTCAGCACGCGCTTGCGCAATGTTTCGCGGCCGTCGGGCGCAAGCGCGACCGCCTCGATCTTGCTGCCGCCTAAGTCAACCCCTATGCGCAAGTCCCGGATGATTCGAGCGCTGGATCGGTCCATATTATGGCCACGCGCGCCAGTCGCGCGACGAAGGCATGGGCGTACAAGCCGCTCGCAAACGACGAAGGTTTGCGGCTCTGCTTGTTCGCCTGGCGATACGGGAAGACGCAGGACGCACTTCCAGCGGCGGATAAGCGAAAGTCAGACCCACATCGTCCGACCTACCGGCGATGACTTCGTTGGAATTTATCCAGTGCTTCGGCTGTGAGGCTTCAGGGTCACGATGCCTGCGTAAGTGTGTAGCCAGCTACCCTGCGCGCCACGACTAACTACAGCAAATTGCCAACGTAGGCGAACGTCTAAGCCATCTGCGTCTTGGTGCCCCGCAGCTCGATGCCGATCGGCAGATCGTTCTTCCGACCCATACCGCCCCGTGCCGAGAGGTGAGCCGGGATAGTCGCTCGGCAGGGCCACGTGCTTCGCATGGCGCATCGTCGCGAACCTTTTTTTGAGCGAGTCTTCGCGAGGTGCGGAACACGACGGTTCAGAACACACCGCTCGCCGGACGCGATATTGCGCCGAGCGGCGAGATCGCCGTCCAGTTTCTCAGCTCGGCCGACGAGTTCGCCGTGCTCGCGCCGCAGTGGAACGCCCTGCATGAGCAGGCCGCCGTGGCGAGCATCTTCAATTCCTGGATCTGGCAATACCATTGGTGGCAGGTGTACGGCGCCCAGCAGTCGCTGCGGCTGCTGGTTGCGCTCGAGCGCGGTGCCACGGTCGGCATTCTGCCGCTGCATATTCACACCACCCGCGCGCTCGGCGTGCCGGTGCGGCTCCTGCGCTTTGTCGGCACAGGTGGCGATACCAACCCGGACGATCTCGGGCCGCTGCTCGCGCCCGGGCGCGAGGAAAGCGCGGCGGCGGCGCTCGCCGGTGCCGCATTGCGCATTACGCAGCCAGACGTCTACCTCTTCACCGATATCGATCCCGAGTCGCTCTTCAGGCACGCGCTCCTGCAGGCGGCGGCTGCGAGCGGCTTCGCCGTGATGACGGGCGTCGCCGAGCGCATCTCGTTCGTGCGACTGCCCGCGACCTGGGAGGCCTTCATGAAGGACCTGCCTTCCAAACGGCGCTCGGGGATCCGCTGCGCGCGCGCCAAGCTCCTCGCCACGCATCCCGACGCACGGTTTTTCGTTTGGAGCGATCCGGCGCGGCTTGACGAGGCGATCGAGCGGCTGGCATTCCTCCATCGCAAGCGCTGGCAGGCTGCCGGGCGCGAGCATTCCTTCGCCAGCCGGGCGTACATGGAGTTCCACCGCAGCCTGATGCATTCGCTCATGCGCCGCGGCTGGCTGCGACTTTACTGCCTGGAGATCGATGGCGAGCTACGCGCCATCAGCTACTGCTATCGCATGCGAAACGGCGTGTTCTGCATGCAGGCAGGCTTTGACCCGGATTACGGGCGCGTCGCGCCGGGCGCCGTGCTCCTCGGTCATGCCATCGAGCATGCGATCGCCGAAGGCAACGACGTCTTCGACTTCCTGCGCGGCCAGCACATGTACAAGGACCAGCTCGGCAACGGCAACCGCGAAACAAGCTACGTGGCGCTCTTCCGCCCCAACGCGCGCGCGCTCGCGTACCGGTTGCGCCACATCTATGTGCCCGCCTGGAAGGCGCAGGCGCGCCGGCAGCCCATTCCCAAGATCGAATGGTGAGCGCCGCCACCGCTAGACGCGTCGTCTCGCCGCTGCCGGCGAGCGCGCCGCCGGCCGCCCGCCCGCGTCCGGCGGGCAACGGCACGCGCGTCGAGATGCTCACCCGACCGGACGAGCTCGCCGCGCTCGTTGCGGATTGGGAATCGCTCGCTGCCGAGGCCGCGCAGCCAAATCCGTTCTACGAGCATTGGATGCTGCTGCCGGCCCTCGCCGCCTACGGCGCTGGCGGGCTTCGCTGCTTCGCCGTCTGGCAGGACGGTGTCCTCGCCGGACTTTTCCCGATGCGCTTCGCGCGCGGCTATCGCGGGCTGCCGGTCGGCGCGCTCAGCACTTGGCGCCACCGCAACATGATGATCGGCACGCCGCTGGTGCGCGAGAAGACCGCGACGCAATGCATCGCCGCCTTCATTGCCAATGTGCCGGCGGCGCTCGTCGAATTCGAGCTGATATCGACCGACGGACCGTTCTACGCCGCGCTCACCGAGGCGGCGCCGCCGGCGAGCTTCGCCTGGTTCGTGCGGGACGCCTATGCGCGGGCGGTGCTCGCGCGCGATCGCGATCCGCGCAGCCGCTTCAACTCCAACATGAAGAACAATCTGCGCCGTTGGGAAAAGGGCTTGCGTGCGGCGGGCGAGCTGGAGCCCGTTACCCTGCAGCCCGGCGATGATGTCGGGCGCTGGGCCGCCGAATTCATGGAGCTCGAGGCGGCCGGCTGGAAAGGCAAAGCCGGCACGGCACTCAGCTGCCGCGAGGACGATCGGCGTTTTGTCGCCGAGGTGCTGCCCGAAGCGCATCGCCGCGGGCGCCTGCGCATCACCGGGCTCGACCTCGCCGGCCGCGCGCTCGCGCGCCACATCATGCTCGGCGCGGGCGACGGCGCCTTCACCTTCAAGATCGCCTACGACGAGGGCTACGCCAACTTCGCGCCCGGCATCGTCGGCGAAGTCGAGAATGTCCGGCAGTTCATGGAGCGGCCCGGGCCGCAGTGGCTCGACTCGAACACCGCCCCCGAGAGCAAGAACTACGCGCGAGTCTGGAAAGAGCGGCGCACCATCCAGACGATCGCTATCGGTGTGCGCGCGCTGGGGCGGGTGGCGCTCGGCACGCTGCCCTTCCTGCGCCTCGCGAAGCGCTGGTTCTCATGATGCCGGGCGTGCTGGAGCTGCGGCGGCGCCGGCTGCCGCGTGGCAGGACCCCGGTCGTGCTGCTCGGCGGCCTGGATCTCTTGCGCGCGCTTGGCCATGCCGGCATCCCGGCCATCGTCGCTTCGCTCGAGCGCCAGACGCCGGCCATGGCATCCCGCTACTGCGCCGGCACGGTGGCGTTGCCGCCGGGCGTGGGCCGCGACGCGATCGTCGAGACGCTGCTGCGCGCAGGCCGCTGGCTCGCCGACGAATACGGCGCGCCCGTGCCGCTCTTCTACGACAACGACGATCGCCTTGCGCTGGTGCAGGACTACCGCGAGGCGCTCGGCCGGCATTTCGCGCTCCTCCTCAATGAGCCGGCGCTCGCCGATGCGCTGCTCGACAAGTCGCGCTTCCAGTCGCTCGCGGAGAGCCGCGGCCTGCCGGTGCCGCGCCGAATCCCATGGGCGGCGCTCGCCGTTGAGTCCGGCCCGGTGCTGGTGAAGCCCAAGACGCGAACCGGCTGGGACCATTCGCCGGTCCGCGAGCAGCTCTTCGGCGGCGCCGGCAAGGCGCGCGTCTTCGAGTGCGGCGCGCGGGCGCACGCCGATCGGCTGGTGCGTCAGCTCGCCGACCAGCTCACCTTCCAGGAGTACGTGCCGGGCGATGACGCGTCGATCTGGAGCTATCACGGCTTCGCCGCGCCGTCCGGTGAAGTTCTGGAATGGTTCGTCGGCCGCAAGATCCGCACTTATCCGGCACTGACCGGCGACAGCTCGTACCTGCGCCTTGCTCGCCAGCCCGAGCTCGAGCGCCTGGGGCGGGAGATCGCAACGCGCCTCGGACTCGCCGGCGTCTTCAAGATGGACTTCAAGCGAAGCGCGGCGAACGGGCGCTTCTATCTCTTCGAGATCAATACGCGTTTCAACCTCTGGCATCACCTCGGCGCGATGAACGGCGTCAATCTGGCGCGCGTCGCCTACGACTACCTGGTGCACGGCGAGCGGCCGGTCCACCGTGAGGCGGGCCTCGCCTATCGCTGGCTCGCCTTCCACTATGACCGGCTCGCGCGCCGCGAGGCCAAGCTCGGCACGGCGCGCTGGCTCTGGTCGCTCGTGCAGGCGCCAAAGGTATACGCGATCTTCTCGTGGCGTGATCCGGCGCCCTTCGTTCGCTATTGGGCCGGTCGCCTCGAGCGGCGCTGGCAGCGGCTATGGCACTCTACGGCGTCCTAGGCGACTGCCATGGCAACCTCGAGGGGCTGCGGGCGGCGCTCGCGGCGCTCGACGCGCGCGGCGTGCGCGAGCTCCTTTGCGTCGGCGACGTGGTCGGCTACAACGCCGACTCCGACGCCTGCGCCGCGCTCCTGCGCAGCCGCGGCGCGCGCGTTATCCTCGGCAACCACGATCTGATCGCCACCGGGCGCCTGGGCTTCGAGCGCTGCGCGAACAACGCGCGCTATGCCCTGGAGCGCACGCGCCGCACGCTCGGCCGCGAGACCATCGAGTGGCTCGCGACGCTGCCCGAGCGGCTGCTGGTCGACGACACGATCGCGCTCGTCCACGGGGGTGTGCGCGACGTGCAGCTCTACATGAGAACGCCGCTCCTCGTATCGAGGAACGCGACGTTCCTCCGCGCGGACTTTCCCACCGCGCGCGTCTGCTTCTTCGGCCACAGCCACTTCCAGAAAATCTACGAAATCGGCGCGACCGGCGAGGCGCGCGAACGGCCGCTCGGTACGGCCCTCGGCCACGATTGCCTGTACTTCGTCAACGCGGGCTCCATCGACGCGCAACGCAAGAGCGCGTACCGGCTGGCCGAGTGCGCCATCTTCGACAGCGACGCCTGGCGCATCGACTTCATGAGCGTGCCCTACGACGCGCAGGCGACCGAAGAGAAGGCCGCGGCCGGCGGCTTCCGCATTCCGGCGTTCACCAACTGGCTGTACAACTGCCGCCGCCGGCTGCTCGCCGCCTAGCAGAATTCTGCTGTCGTCCCCGCGAAGGCGGCGACCCGGTTTAGGAAATCAGAACGGCCACAGCCGCAGCTCAGGCGGCGTTCAGCCGCCAGTCGAACTCGGCGTAGCGAAGCTTCACCTTGCCGCGCCGCCGGTCGACCAGGTCGACCGCAGGCTCGTCCAGGCGCGCGAGCGCGAACGCCAGCGCGTCGCGCTCGCCGCCGAAGTCCGACGGGTACCAGTAGAACTGGCGCGGCAGGACGACGAGCGCGCCCTGCTGCTCGACGCGCACCACGCGGCGCAGGTACGCCGCGGTGGCGCTCTCGAGCTCGTGGTCGAGCGCGCCGGCGCTGAACACGTGCAGCGGCGGCGATGAGCGGCAGGCGCAGTACATGCCGAAATGCATGCGCTCGTCGTAC
>JAEKLK010000304.1 GCA_019509895.1 Betaproteobacteria bacterium
CAGGCTTCTTTCACTTGAGGATGCAATCGCGCCTTGAGCTCATTCCCGACAAGCGGGTATCCGCCGAGCGTCGAGCTACGGATTGCGCTCAGCATGGCGTCATCGTGCGGCAAGGCAAACAGTCCAAGATAGGCTGCTCGTCGGGATGCCAAGTCGCGCCCGAGCGCGACGAACTCGGCATGCGGAGTAAGGAGCTTGTCTTCCATAGCGCCGATGTTGCCGGCATGGCTGGACCACGGATAGTCGGCCGGCACGTCCACCATTCCGGCCCGCACGGGGTTCATTTCAATGTAGCGATGGCAGGCCAGAACGTATCGCGGCGAATCGACCAGGCATGACTTGAAGCGACCTTCCCACAGCGTGCCGGTCCTGGCATAGCGTCGGTTGAAATACGGCACGTAACGTTGTCCCACCCTGTATATCAACGCTGCAGGAGCATTTACCCGACTTGGCGTGACGAGCAGATGCACATGGTTCGTCATAAGGCAATAGGCATGGATGCCGCAACCTGTAGCGCCAGATGAGTCCCGTAGCAGTGCGAGGTAGACCAGGCGGTCAGCGTCGCCTCGAAAACAATCCTCGCGGTTGACCCCTCGCTGCACGATGTGCAGCGCGACATCCGGGACGATGAGGCGGGGCTGCCTAGCCATGGCCGCACAACGCCGAAGGCTACCCCTGCGTTGACCAGATCGGGTCCTGGCCCCGAATTAGTTGTGGTCCTGGCCCCGAATTGGCTAGAGTGGCGGCGTCACCTCTAGGAGGAGGAGAAAAGATGGCCCGCTTTACCCGCCGTAAATTCCTGCAGGCCTCTGGCGCCGGCCTTGCCGGGGTTCTTGCTTCGCATCAGGCGCCGGTGTTTGCGCAGCAGAGCACTGTGCACTGGATCAAGTGGAACGACTTCGTGCCGGCGTCGGACGAGCTGCTGCGCAAGTCGATGCTGCCCGAGGCGATGAAAGCCCTCGGTATCAAGGTCAACCTCGAAACCGTGAACGGCAACGACCTGCAGCCGCGCGTCACCTCGGCGATCCAGTCGGGCAGCGGCCCGGACGTGTTCATGCTGTTCAACAACCACCCGCATATCTACGGCGCGAGCGCGGTAGACGTCTCGGACGTCGCCGACGCGATCGGCAAGGCGCAGGGCGGCTACTACAACCTCGCCAAGGCGAACACGTCCGACGGCAAGAAAACGCTGTCGGTTCCCTGGGCCGTCATCGGCGCGATGATCGCGTACCGCAAATCCTGGTTCGAGGAAGTCGGCTTCAGCAAGTTTCCCGAAACCTGGGAGCAGTACCACGACGCCGGCAAGAAGCTGAAGGCCAAGGGCCGCCCGATCGGCCAGACGCTCGGCCACACCTTCGGCGATGCGCCGACCTTCAGCTATCCGCTGCTCTGGTCCTTCGGCGGTCGCGAAGTCGACGAGAAAGGCAAGGTGGCCCTCGACTCGAAGGAGACGATGGAGTCGGTCAAGTTCATGCAGGCGTTCTGGAAGGATGCGCACGACGAAGGCGGCCTCGCCTGGGACGACACCAACAACAACCGCGCGTTCCTCTCCGGCACCATCGCCGCGACGCTGAATGGCGCCTCGATCTACATCGAGACGCTGCGCAAGCCCGACCAGTACAAGACCGAGAAGAACACGCCGATGAAGGACGACATCCGGCACTCGCCGCTGCCGCGCGGCCCGAAAGGCCAGTTCGGCTTCCACCTCTTCCAGTCGCACATGGTGATGAGCTACTCGAAGAACCAGAAGGCGGCGAAGGAGTTCCTGAAGTGGATCCACGATCCCAAGAACTACGAGCGGTGGTTCGTCTCACAGAAGGGCTACTCGACGCCGCCTGCCGCGCAGTGGGAAAAGCACAAGATGTGGGACGAGGATCCGGTGATGGCGCCGTTCAAGGTCGCCGGGCGCCTCGGCCTCACGCCGGGCTACGCCGGTCCTCCCAACCGCAAGGCCGCCGAGGTGCTGACGAAGTACATCATCACCGACATGTACGCCAAGGCGGCGCAGGGCAGTTCGCCCGAGGAAGCGGTGAAGTGGGCGGCCGGAGAAGTCGGCAAGATCTATAGCGCCACATAGCAGGTCAGTTGGCAACCCGGGGGCCGATCAGCCGGGCACTCGAGCGCGAAGACACGCTCGCGTTCTGGCTGCTCGCCCCTACGCTGCTCATCCTCACGCTGTTCATCGCCTACCCGTTCGTACGGGGCGTGTGGCTGTCGCTGTCCAATTCCACGGTCGGCGAGCCCGGCCATTTCATCGGCTTGGCCAACTTCTACAAGATTTTCTCGGATTCGATTTTCCGCACGGCGGCCTACAACACCTTCGTCTACACGGCCATCACCACGGTGTTCAAGCTGGCGCTCGGGCTGTGGCTCGCGCTGCTGCTGAATCGCCACTTCCGCGGCAAGAGCTGGGTGCGCGCCTTCATCCTGCTGCCATTCATCATCCCGACTGTGCTCTCGACGCTGGCGTGGAAGTGGATGTTCGACCCGACCTTCAGTGTCTTCAACTGGCTCTTCTGGAAGCTGCACATCATCAATTCGCGCATCAACTGGCTCGGCGACCCGGAGCTCGCCATGGGCTCCATCATGATGGTCAACGTCTGGCGCGGCGTGCCGTTCTACGCCATCAGCCTGCTCGCCGGCCTGCAGACCATCAATCCCGATCTGCATGAAGCGGCCGCGATCGACGGCGCCAATCGGTTCCAGCGCTTCTGGTACGTCACCTGGCCGCTGCTGCTGCCGGTGACGATGGTGGTGGTGCTCTTCTCCGTCATCCAGACTTTCGCGGACTTCCAGCTCGTCTATGTGCTGACCGGCGGCGGGCCCGCCAATGCCACGCATCTCTTCGCGACCTACGCCTACCAGATCGGCATCGGCACCGGCTTGCTTTCGGAAGGCGCGGCGATCTCGCTGGCGATGTTCCCGGCGCTGCTGCTCGTGGTGGTCTTCCAGCTCTGGTACATCCGCAAGGTCGAGAATCGGTGATGATCGAGGGCGCACGCTGGAGGAAATGGCTCTGGTTCTACCTGCCGCTCGGCGCGTTCATCCTCGCGCTGCTGTTCCCCTTCTACTGGATGGTCGTGACCACGGTGCGGCCCGATGGCGAGCTGTACCGGCCATGGAATCACCCGCTGTACTCGCCCTTCTGGACCTCGAATCCGACGTTCGAACACGTAAAGGACTTGCTTCAGGAGACGCTGTTCAACACGTGGATGCTGAACACGATGTTCATCGCCCTGGTGGCGACGCTCATCTCGCTCTTCTGCGGTGTGATCGCGGGCTATGCGCTGGCACGGCTTACCTTCCGCTGGGCCGGCGTGCTGGGCACCGCAATCTTCGTCACCTACCTGGTACCGCAAACGCTGCTCTTCATCCCGCTCGCCGAGATCATCCGCGACTACCGCATTGGCGACACGCCCTGGGCTCTGATCCTCACGTATCCGACGTTCCTGATTCCCTTCTGCACCTGGCTGATGATGGGCTACTTCAAGGCGATCCCGCGCGAGCTCGAAGAATGCGCACGCATCGACGGTGCGGCCCGCTGGCAGGCGATGGTCTACATCATCTTCCCGATCGCCGTGCCGGGGATCCTGTCGGCCGGCATCTTCGCCTTCACGCTATCGTGGAACGAGTTCATCTACGCGTTGGTGTTCCTCTCATCACCCGAGCAGAAGACCGTGCCGGTTGGCGTCACCTCCGAGCTGATCCGCGGCGACGTCTTCTTCTGGGGCTCGCTCATGGCCGGCGCGCTTATCGGCTCCATTCCGGTCGCGATCGTCTACTCGTTCTTCGTCGAACACTACGTCGCCGGCATGACCGGCTCGGTCAAGGGCTGATCGCATGGCGCAGGTAAAGCTCACGAACCTCAACAAGAAGTTCGACGGCACGCACGCCGTCAAGGACGTGAATCTGGAGATTCGCGACCGCGAGTTCGTGGTGCTGGTCGGCCCCTCGGGCTGCGGCAAGACGACCACGCTGCGCATGGTGGCGGGCCTGGAAGAGATCAGCTCGGGCGACATCAGCATCGATGGCAAAGTGGTGAACAACCTCGCGCCGATGGATCGCGATATCGCCATGGTGTTCCAGAACTACGCGCTCTATCCGCACATGACGGTCTACGACAACATGGCTTTCGGGCTGCGCATGCGCAAGTTCGAGCGCCCGGAGATCGACCGGCGCGTGACGCACGCGGCGGACGTGCTCGGCATCCAGCCGCTGCTCGAGCGACGCCCGCGCCAGCTTTCCGGCGGCCAGCGCCAGCGCGTGGCGCTCGGCCGCGCCATCGTGCGCAATCCGAGAGTCTTTTTGTTCGACGAGCCGCTCTCCAACCTCGACGCCGCGCTGCGCGTGCAGATGCGCGTGGAGCTCAAGCGCCTGCACGAACGCCTCGAGACCACCGCGATCTACGTCACCCACGACCAAGTCGAGGCGATGACGCTCGGCGATCGCGTCGTGGTGATGAAGGACGGCACGGTGCAGCAGGTAGGCGGACCGCTCGAGCTCTACGACCGCCCGGCGAACCGCTTCGTCGCCGGCTTCATCGGCTCGCCGGCGATGAACTTCATCGGCGCGACGCTCGCCGAAGCGAACGGCAGCTTGTGGGCCGAGGCGCAGGGCCTGCGCGTGCGGGTGCCGCCGCAAAAGGCGGAGCGGCTGCGCCGCCATGCCGGTCAGCGTGTCGTGATGGGGCTGCGGCCGGAAACGTTGCGACCGGCGACCGCCGCCGATTCCGATTATGCGTTCGACGCCACCATCGACGTGGTCGAGCCGCTTGGCTCGGAGATCCTGCTCGACGTGCGCGTCGGTGACAGCCCGGTGGTGGCGCGCGTCGACCCGGGCCTGCGATTCAGCGCCCGCGAGCGCGTGCGCCTCGCGTTCGATCCGGCGCGCGTTCATTTCTTCGACGCCACGAGCGAAGCGGCGATCTGATTGGTCATTGCCGATGCGCATCTGCACATCTGGGATGCGACGGCGCATTACTACCCCTGGCTGAGCGATCGGCCGGTCGCCTTCCGCTACGGCGACTACAGCGCGCTTCCGCGCCGTTACCTGGTCGAGGACTATCGCCGCGACGCCAGCGGCTGGGATGTCGCGCGCGGCGTCTATATCGAAGCGGAATGGGATCCGCGCGATCCCGTGGGCGAGATGGACTTCATCGCCGAAGTGCGCCGCGCGCAGCACTTCCCGACGGTCGCGGTGGCGCAGGCCTGGCTCGACCGCGAGGACTGCGCCGCCGTGCTCGAGTCGCACGCCCGCCGCTCGTTCGTGCGCGGCGTGCGCCAAAAGCCGCAGCCCGGGCAGATGGACGACGAGCGCTGGCGCGCGGGCTTCGCACGCCTGGCGCCGCTCGGCCTGCATTTCGAGCTGCAAGCGCCCTGGCGCCAGCTCGGCGAGGCCGCGCGCCTGGCGCGCGATTTCCCGGACATCACGATCGTTCTGAACCACACCG
>JAEKLK010000305.1 GCA_019509895.1 Betaproteobacteria bacterium
TGAGCGGACAGGCGCTCTATCAGCGCGCCGTCGCCAAGATCGCCCGGACGAAGATCTGCCGGAAAAAAGCGGCTCGTGCCGAGCGTCGTCTCAACGAGCGCGACGATGGCCGACAGCGGAACCTTGACCTCGCGCACCGGCTCCCCGCGATGGCGCAGGCTTGCGATTACTGCCTTCGCCAGGTCAGGAGCGTCCGGGGTGGGAACCACGTCGAGTTGCTATGAGTTTCTCCCTTTCGGGAACGCCAGCTTTGCCATGCGCCCCAGAGCGGCGGCGAACAATCCTGCCGCTGCCACCACCTCCAGCCATATGGTCAGATGCATCAGCGCGCTATGGGCCGCGAAGGGCGCCAGCGCATAGTGCGCGAGGCCGTCGAAGCCGAGCGCGGCGTAGGCCGCAATGACGCACAGGCCGAGAATCGCATGCCCGCGGCTCCAGAGCACACAGCCGCCTATGCCGATTGCCGTCACCGCGACCCAGGCAATGTAGATCTGCCAACGCGACAACCCGCTCGGCATGTTGGGGTACTCGCGCAGGAATTCCGCGTTGTGCGTGAAGTGGACGAGACTCGCCACTCCGTACAGGAAAAGGAGTGCTACGAGCAGTTTTCCGATGCGCGCATCGGAGGCCGCGATCTCGCGACGCCTAGCGTGCATTCGCTGGCGCGGTCGCTATGAACGAAGGCCGGGCGGCGATTGCTTCAAACCACGCGCATAGCTTGGGATGTCCGGCACGCCAGCGAACCCCCGGGTTGCGCGCTTCGAGGCCGAGGGCGCACCCGAGAGTGACGTGGATCATGGTGAGTCGGCCGCGCATCAATGGGTGATCGATTTCGCGCTCCCACACATCCACCATGCGCCGGGCGCGATCTGTCTCGTGCTGGATCACCCCGGGCGAACGCTCGTTCTCTGGCCGCGAAATCTCGCGGCCCCAGACTGAAAGCCCGTCCACCAGGCTTCTCGCCAGCGCTTCAAGGCGCCGTCCCTCCCACGCCTGATCCCCGCCAGGCAGATCGAACGCGGGCTTCCCGTCGAGATGATCGAGGTATGCGCAAATGAGCGCCGATTCCTCCAACCCCGTGCCGTCCCCGCAAACCAGATACGGAACGCGACCTGACGGATTGATGTCGTAGTACGGGCTATCGGTGACGCGGGTCTTTGCGGCAACGATCTCCACCCGGCTTTCCAGGCGCTTCTCCAGAACAACGATTCGCGCCATGCGCGCGTACGGAGAGCCGGGCGTGACGTAGAGCTTCATCATGTGCCGATTAGCGATCGCACCTCAGCGCGGCGCCTTAACCACCGGCGCGCGGTCACTGATGGCGGCGAGACACGACTGGATTATTTGCGCTGTTAGAGAGTGCTTTCATTGACTTCCTGGGTCCGGGATAGAAAGACCGCGACATATCTTTCGAGCGAGATTATTCGCGATCTCCACATGACGTGGCACTGCTTCAACTTGACCCGTGCGTGGATTTGTCCAAAGTGAGTGTGCGCGGCCCTCTCGCTTTAGATAGCACCCATGCCTGCGCAGATGCGTCAGGAGGCTGCTACGCTTCACTCAACCACAACTGTTTCCCGGATGGCCTTGCGTGGTACCGCACGTAGCCCGTCAGCTCTACGATCTTTGAGGATGAGGGCGATGGCATCGGCAAGGCTTTTCTTCGCTGATTCCTTCGTCCGTCCCTGTCCGTTTGCGCCTGGAACCTCGGGGCAGTAAGCGATAAACCATTTGCCGTCACGCTCTATTACGGCGGTGAATTCGTTATGCATGGCGACAGAATATCCCGCGGCCACAGCGCTGTCTAACACGATTGGCTTGCTTACTGACAAGCATCCGCCGAAGACAATTATGAACCGCGTGGCTAGCTGACCCGCGACTCGTCCTGCCAAGCCTCCGGGCGCGCGAGCTTGCTCCCCGGCCAGAGATCGAAGCGCGCGCGCGCGTAAGGCGCCGGATAGTCGAGCTTGACGCCATAGCGCTCGGCGGCGTGCCAGACCCAGCGCGGGTTGTCGAGGAAGGCGCGCGCGAGGGCGACCATGTCGGCTTTGCCGCTCGCGATCACATCCTCGGCGTACTCGGGGTTGGCGATCATGCCGACGGCGCGCACCTTGATGTCGAGCGCACGCTTTACCTTCTCGGCGAACGGCACCTGGTAGCCCTCGACCAGTGGCGGCAGCTTTTGCGCGCCGACGATCGAGCCGCTCGAGACGCAGACGTAGTCGTAGCCGAGCCGCTTCAGCTCCTTTGCGCAGGTCACGGCGTCGTCGGGGCCGAGCCCACCTTCCGCCCAGTCGTGCGCGGTGATGCGGGCGCCGAGCGCGCGGTCCTTCGGCCACGATTCGCGCACCGCCGCGGCTACGTCGCGCAGGAATTTCGTGCGGTCGGTGCCGTAGGCGTCCTTGCGCTGGTTGGAGAGCGGCGACAGGAACTGGTGGATCAGGTAGCCGTGCGCGGCGTGCAGCTCGACGACGTCGAAGCCGATGCGCTTGGCGCGTAGCGTCGCGGAGACGAAGGCTTCGACCTGCTGGCGGATCTCGGCGAGCGTGAGCTCGTGCGGGATGTGCCAGCCGGGGCCAAAGGCCAGCGGCGAAGGCGCCACGGTCGTCCACGGCGATTGGTCGGCGCGCAGCCACTCGCGTCCTTCCCACGGTACCTGTGACGAGGCCTTGCGACCCGCGTGTGCGAGCTGGACGCCGATCGGGTCCTTGCGCAGGCGGCGGGCGGCGTCGATCACCCGCTTCATCGCCGCCTCGTTGTGCTCGTCATAGAGGCCGGCGCAGCCGTGCGTGATGCGGCCTTCGCGCGTCACGTGGGTCGCTTCGACCATCAGCAGGCCCACGCCGCTGTAAGCGAGATGGCCGAGGTGGACGAAGTGCCAGTCGTTCATGCAGCCGTCGTCGGCGACGTACTGGCACATCGGCGAGACGACGATGCGGTTGGGCAGCGTGACGCCGCCGAGCTGGATCGGCGTGAAGAGCTTTGCGGTCATGGGCGCGATTCTAGGGCACGGGGTCAGGTCTTGAATTCGAGCATCACCATGCGCCAATTCAAGACCTGACCCCATTACACATCACAGCCAGCGGCGCACGAGGCGGCAGTAATCAGCGTACGCCGCGCCGTGGCGCGCCTGCAGCGCGCGCTCTTCCGGCACGATCTGGAAGCGGTTCATATAGGCAATGAAGAGCGCGATCGGCACGAGGGTGGCGAGATTGGCGAGCCATACGGCCCAGGCGGCGAGGAGCAGCACATCGGCGACGTACATCGGATTGCGCGAGAAGCGGTAGATGCCGCTTGTGACGAGCGCCGTCAAGCCCGGCGAGCAGGACGATAAAGGCCTCGCTCCCGGGAACCTCGACGTCGAATGCGGGCATTTCGCTCGCGGCGAGCCACATCAGGGCGGCGGCGAGCAGCGCTGCCACCGGCGGCGGCACGCGCAGCTCGAGCCAGCTCACGGCGCGCCGACGCTGATGTTGCGCTCGGCGAAAGCGCGCCGCAGGGCGCGCGCGAAGGCCGGCGCGCCCGGCTGGTCGCCGTGGATGCAGAGCGTCTCGGCGGCCACCGGAACGCGCTTGCCCGAGAGGCTGGTGACGTAGCCCTGCTCGATCATGGCGAGCGCCTGGGCGACTGCCTTGTCGGCGTCCTCGATCATGCCACCGGGCTTGTCGCGCGGCGCGAGCGTGCCTTCGTCGGTGTAGCCGCGATCAGCGAACACTTCGCCACACACCGGCACCCCGGCGCGCTTGGCGATCTCGTAGTTCTTGCTGCGTGAGAGCACGTACAGCATGGCGCCAAGGTCCTTCGCCGCGCGCACCATCGCCTCCGACAGTCCCGCGTCGTTCGCAGCCATGTTGTAAAGCGCACCGTGGCACTTGATGTGATGCAGACGGCTCCCGGCCGCGCGCGCGAACGCCTCGACGGCGCCCGCCTGGTAGACCACCAGGTCGTACATTTCCTGCGGCGAGATGCGCATTACGCGGCGGCCGAAGCCGGAGAGGTCGGGAAGCGACGGATGTGCGCCGATCGCCACACCGTGATCGACCGCGAGGCGCACCGTCGTCCGGATCGTGCCGGGATCACCGCCGTGGAAGCCGCAGGCGATATTCGCCGAGCTGATGTGCGGCATGACGTCGCCGTCGGCGCCCATCTTCCAGGCGCCGTAGCTCTCGCCCATGTCGCAGTTGAGGTCGATGCGCTTCATGCCGAATTCTGTACGAAGTACGAAATTATTTTGCCGATTTTAATTGCCGTACGCCCAGGCGATGCCGCGCAGCGCTGTCTCGAGCCGCGTGCGCGCGTCCTTGCGCAGCTCGGCCGCCATATCGAGGCCGCAGCGCGCGAAGTGCACGGTGCCGCCGGGGGCGATCTGCGCGAGGCGCGGCACGTCGGCGGAGGCGATCTCGGCCATGCGCGGATAGCCGCCGGTCGTCTGGTGGTCGGCCATGAGTGCGATCGGCACGCCGTCGGCCGGCACCTGCACGCTGCCGAGGCAGGTCGGGCCGGAGATGATCTCGTCGGTCTTCGCGCGCGCGAGCGTCGGTCCGCCGAGGCGATAGCCCATGCGATTGGAGTCCGGCGTCACGCGCCAGACGGTCTCGAAGAAGGCGCGCTGCATGTTGGCGTCGAAGTCGCCGAAGTGCTCGCCCTCGATCGCGTGCAGCACGATCGGCTCGCGCGCGGGCACGGTGAAGGACGGCACCGACCAGGGCACGCTCGAGCCGCGCTTGCGCTTGAGGCGCTCGAAGCGCTCGCGCGACAGCGCCTCGGAATTCTCGGCGAGCGGCAGCGCGTCGCCGCGCTTCAGCACCCGGCCCGCGAGCCCGCCGAAGCCGCCGGGCAGATAGGTGCTGCGGCTGCCGAGGACTTCCGGCACGGTGATCCCGCCCGCCACGGCGAGATAGGCGCGCGCGCCGCGTGCCGCCCGGCTGATCGAAAGACGCGAGCCGCCCGCGATCAGCACGGGCCGGTTGAGCGGCATCTCGGCCTCGAAATCGGCGCCGACGAGCGCTACCAGCGTGTCGCGATCGAACTGCAGATCCGGGCCAAGGACCGTGATCTCGAGTGCTGCCGTGCCCGGCTCGTTGCCCGCCAGCGCATTGGCCAGCGCCAGCGCGATCGGATCCATCGCACCGCCGGGACAGAGTCCCACGTGCTGGTGGCCGTGCCGGCCCATGTCCTGCACCGTCATCAAGAGGCCCGGGCGCAGGACGTGGAGCGTCATTTGCGGTACTTCTGGAACTCGGCGCGCGTGATCGGCTTGAAGTGCACCCGGTCGCCCGCGGCGAACAGGCTGGGCTGCTCGCGCCCGGCGTCGAACACCGCGAGCGGCGTGCGGCCAATGATGTTCCAGCCGCCGGAGATCGCATACGGATAGACCACCGTCTGGTCGTTCGCGATGGCGACCGATCCGGCCGCGACAATGGCGCGCGGCGTAGCGCGCCGGCGCACGGCGAGCTTGGGATTGACGCCCGCCATATAAGGATGGCCCGGCGCAAACCCGATCATCAGCACGCGGAATTCGCTGCCTGCATGCAGCGCCACGGCTTCCTCCGGCGTTACCTTCGCCGCCGCCGCGACCTCCGGCAGATCCGGCGCGAACTCGCCCTCGTAGCAGACCGGCACCTCGACCGTGCGCCCGGCGTCGTCTTCCTTCGGCAGGCCCTGCTTCAGGCAGTCATCGATCGCCTTCAGCGACGCGCTCGTCGCATCGCCGAACACCTCCGGATGATCCGGATCGAAGTGAATGGCGAGGCCGGCGAGCGCCGGCACCACGTCGCGCACCCACGGCAGCGCCTTCGCATGCACCATGCGCGCCAGCCGCTGCACGGCCGAATTCACTTCGAGGTCGAGCGTCTTCGAGAACTCGACGTAGATGGCGCAGTCGCCGAGCGTTACCGCGCTCAGCGGCTCGAACTTAGCCACCCGTGACGGTCGGCACAGCGACGCCGATCATCGCGTCGCGCGTCACGATGCCGGCAAGGCGCGCCTCGTCCCAGTCCTCCGTGCCCTTCGGCCGCATCGGCAGCACCAGGTAGCGCATGTCGGCAGTCGAGTCGTGCACGCGGATCTGCGTGCCGTCGGGAATCCGCAGGCCGAACTCCGCCAGCACGGCGCGCGGCTCGCGCACCATGCGCGATCGGTAATTGCGGGACTTGTACCAGTCGGGCGGAATGCCGAGCAGCACGCGCGGATAGCAGGAGCAGAGCGTGCACACGATCGCGTTATGCACCTGCGGCGTGTTCTCGACCGCGACCAGATGCAGGCCGGGAATCTCCAGGCCGAGCTCTTCGCACGCCGCCGTGGCGTTCGCGAGCAGCCGCTTCTTATATGCCGCCTCCGTCCACGCTCGCGCTACCACGCGCGCGCCGCGCTCGGGCTGCCGCGCGCGCATCGCCGCCACCTCGGCGTTTACCTGCTCGTCGCTCAGGATGCCCTTCTCCACCAGCAGCTCGCGCAGGCTGGTTTCCATGAGCTGGTAATACGTAAATGGCTTGTAGGCGCCTTGGTCGTTCATCGGTTTTTTGCCCCCCTGACAAGGGGGGTGGCGCGAAGCGCCGGGGGGTTTCGCTTTTCAAAGCCTAAACCCCCCGCTCGCCGCAGTAAGAACTGCGGACTCGCGACCCCCTTATCAGGGGGTCGGCAAACAGAAACACCCATCACGCTTTCTCCAGCCAGTGTTGAAAGATCTCAATCTCGACCACATCGCTATCCGGCCCGCGGTAGTCGGGCCAGACTTCCTTCTGCCTGAAGCGCACGCGATAGAGCGGCTGCGCCGGCAGACCGCTTCGCATTTGCGCCAGCTCCTCGGGGTTGGGAAAGGCGCCGCAAAGGCGCTCGATCTCGCCGGCGTGGCCGCGGATGTAGAACGGCGTGCGAATATGACCGAGCGGCGCGGTCTTGCGCACGCGGACGCGGTCGCCCGCCTTGAACTTGGCCGCGACAGCCGGCGGCTCAGCCAGCTTTGGCACGCTGCTCCACCTGCTCCATCTTCCGCCCGAGCTCGTCGCTCGTAATGACGCCGCGCTGGATCAGTGTCTGCGTGAGCGAGCTGATCCACTTCTCGTAATAGGAGAGCCGGTCGTAGGCCTCGGGCGGCAGCGCCTCGATGTTCTTGCGCAGCTCGTCGACCGTGATCTTCCGGCGCGTGCGCAAAAGCTGCACCATGGCGTCGACGCGCCGCTCCCATTCGGGATAGTCGTGCTCGGTGCGCTCGACCTTGCCGGCGGGCTGGCCGCCCATGTCGTGGTGGCCGCGTTCGATCATGAATACCTCACTTCGGCCGATCCTGGACGTTCGCGAGCACGTCGCGCAGAGTGGCCCACTCGGGTTCCTTGCGAACGCTCACTCGCACGGTGTCGGGAAAACTCAGCTTCACGATATTGGCGATATCGACCTCCGCCACTTTCCGCTCCTTAGCATAGTAGGTCCATGCGCGAAGACCGTTGCCGGTGCGCGTGATCGCGAGGCGGCAAAGATTCTTGGACACCGCGACGCGTTCCACCTCGCTCTCCAGCTTGTACATCTCGTCCAGCAGCGAGTCGGCCGGCATGCCGCGATCACGGTTGGGATACGGCCATTCGATGCTGGTCACCCAGGGGAAATCTTCGCGCGTAGCCGAATTGGGAAGCACCTTCGGCACCGACACGATCACGGGCCGACCCGCTTCCACTGTTTCCAGAACCTGCCACTGCTCGGACTGGGAGATGGCGTGCGCCGCATAACCGACGAAGATCCCGAGCGCTGCGGCGCGAAGCAGCTTCACGCGACCCATTCCGAGACCGGCGCCTTTGCTTCGTGCAGCGGCTGGCAGACGATGTCGACCAGCGTCGGCTCGCCGGCCGCGAGCGCGGCCTTGAGCGCCGGTGCGAGGTCGTGCGGCTCGGTGACGCGCCAGCTCTTCAGGCCATAGGCGCGTGCCACGGCGGCGTGGTCGGTGGCGCTGAAGTCCACCGAGAAGTAACGCTCGCCGTAGCCCGCGCGCTGGCCGGCCTTGATCCAGCCGTAGGTGGCGTTCGAGATCACGACCGCCGTGAGCGGCAGCTTGAGCCGCACCAGCGTCTCGAGCTCGCCCGCGCACATGCCGAAGCTGCCGTCGCCCATCACCGCGACAGTCTTGACGTTCGGCCGGCCGAAATGCGCGCCGACGGCGGCGGCGAGTGCATAGCCGAGCGCGCCGTGCGCGCGATTGGAAAAGTAGCGCCGGCCGGTGCCGCGCACGACGTGATAGGCGGAGAAGTACGGGCACGGCGTGCCGGGATCGGCGACCAGCGTGGCATCTGCATCCAGCGCGCGCGACATCTCGGCTACGACGCGCTCCGGGCGGATCGGCGTCTCTTCAGAGCGCGCGAGCGCCTCGAAGCGCTCGAACTTGGCACGCTTCCTCGCATCGAGGGCCGACAGGTCGCCCTCGCGATGCAGATGGCCGAGCGCTTCGCTCAACGCGGCGAGCGCGAGCTTGGCGTCGGCGACGAGCGGCACGTCGACCTTGTAGTTGCGGCCCGGCACCGCCGGGTCGATGTCGATATGGATGATGCGCGCCTGGTCGGGCGCGGGATGGCGCCAGCGCTCGGTGGTGACCGAGCCGGCGCGGCAGCCGACAAAGATGATGACGTCCGCGCTATCAACGACGGCCCGGGTTTCCG
>JAEKLK010000306.1 GCA_019509895.1 Betaproteobacteria bacterium
CGAGGTTGTGCGTATAGAAGAGCTCACCCGCCGCGATCGACTCGGTGGCCGCCTGGCGGATGAACTGCGGCGTCGGCTCGTCGGGCTCGCCCACCCAGAAGGCGAGCACGTCGCGGCGGCCGAGGCCCTCGTTGTAGAGCTCGCGGATTTTCGAGGCGGCGAGCGCCTGAACCGCTGCGCGCGCGGATAGAGAGGACATTTGCGGTTAGAGTTCGAAGCCGCCGAGTGTAACGAAAAACCGCACTGACTCCCGCCGCCGCCGACCGCTGGTCGCTCACCGCCGCCCTCGCCACGATGTTCGTGTGGGGCATGAATTTCCCGTTCACCAAGTACGTGCTCGAGGCGATCGGCGTCGCGCCGTTCGTTTTCATCCGCTTCCTGACAATGCCGTTACTTGCGTTTGCGTTGCTGGCAATCGTGTTCCGGCATCGCATCGCGCGCACCTGGCCGAAGCGCGAGGACCTGCCGCGCTTCGTCGCCTGCGGCCTGATCGGTCACGCGGCGCATGTCGGGCTCGTCTTCTGGGGGATAAACCTGTCGACCGCGTTTTCCTCGGCGCTCGTGCTGACGAGCTGTCCGCTCTTCACGCTGCTCATCCTCGCGTTGCTCGGCGCCGAGCGGCTGCGCGCGAGCCAGGTCGCGGGAACGCTCGTGGCGTTCGCCGGCATCGCGCTTTTCCTGTCGGACAAGTTCGCCGGTGGCGTAGCGCGCGCAGGCATCGGCGACCTGGTGCTGCTCGCCGCCTCGGCGCTCTTCTCGCTCTACACGGTGCTGGTGCGGCCGCTCGTGCCGCGCTACGGGCCGCTCATCGTCCTTGCCTATACGCTCGCCTTCGGCGCGCCGCTCATGGTGCTCGTCTCGGCACCCGCGGCGCTGACGGCCGACTACGCGCGCCTGACGCCGATGGTGTGGCTCGGGCTCTTCTGGGCGATCGTGATCTCCTCGGTCGGCGGCTGGATGGTGTGGACCTGGGTCAACCATGTGCGCGGCATCGCGCGCTCGGCGCCGCTCATGTACCTGCCGCCGCCGGTCGCGGGCGTGGTGGCGTGGCTGATGCTCGGCGAGACGTTCACATTACTCAAGCTGGCGGGAGCCGCGGTGACGCTCGGCGGCGTCGCCTGGGCACAGCTCGGCGGCGGGCGGCCGCCGCCGCGCGAGGCGACCGCGGTGGACGCTGGATAGAATTCCGGGCGAGGAGGATAAACCAATGTCGGCAGGACACGGCCATGGCCATGGCGAGCACGGTAGCGGCAACAAGCGCGTAGCGCTTCTCATCTCCGTGCTCGCGCTGGTGCTCGCATTCTCGGAGACGCTCGGCAAGGCAGCGCAGACGAATGCGATCGCCTACAACGTGGAGGCGTCCAACCTCTGGGCATTCTTCCAGGCGAAGACCATCCGGCAGACGGTGCTGCGCACGGCGGCCGAGGAGGTGGAATCGGCGTCACCGAGCGAGACGCAGAAGAAGCAGGTGGCGAAATGGAAGGAGACGGCGCAGCGCTACCAGTCCGAGCCCGAGACCGGCGAAGGACGCGACCAGCTCGCGGCGCGCGCGAAAGAGGCGGAGAAGAAGCGCCATCAATCCATGGCGGCGTACCATCACTACGAGTCTGCTTCCGCCGCCGTGCAGATCGGCATCGTGCTCGCGTCGGCGGCGATCATCGCCGAGATGGCGGTGCTCGCCGGCATCGGCGCCGCGCTCGGTCTGGTCGGGATCGCCTTCTGCGTGATCGGGGCGTTCTTCCCGACCGCGGTACACCTCTTCTAGAGCGTCAGTATTCGCAGCAGCGCCGGCCGGCCATCGGCCAGGCGGAAGCGCGACTCGCGCGCCGGGTAGCGCGCAAGCTCGCCGGCGGCGCGCCCCGCGAAGGCGTCGCGGAACTCGCGGTTGCCCACCAGCACGTCACCGCGCTGCAGATCGACCACGTACGCCGGCGCATCCAGCGTCTCGAGCACGGTGAAGGAAAGCTCGTGCGCGCGCAGCGCCTCGCGCAGCCGCGCGACCAGCACCACGACGATCACCAGCGTGATGAAGAGCACCGCCCCGTCCCAGTAGAAGTAGAAGCTGTCGGCGTAATGGTGCTGGCCGCTGAAGATCGCCAGCCAGAGGAGCGCGGTGGCGACCGAAAGACCGAGTCCCCAGGTGCGGCCGGCGCTCCAGGTCATCATGGTGATCGGCACCAGGTAGAGCACGCCGAGGTGCAGGTCGTAGCCGGTGAGCTTGTCGATGACCGCGATGGCGAGCACCAGGATGGCGCAGGCGGCACAGGCAACCGAGGGACCGAAGTCGCCGAAGAAATCCGCCGCCGCGGGCGCCGGAGGCGCCATTTCATCGCGCATGGCGCGAATCATTGTCCGCAAAAGCGCGCCGCCCGCAAGGGCACGGGATGCTGGCATAGCGATTGCGTCGCCTCGAGCAGGACCGCCACTCGCAGGCGAAACCCCCTTCGCCGGCGCGCCATGGTGGAGCACCGGAGCGGCGAGCGGCACCTCAGGAGGGCATCGGCATGATACGTCGCAGTGTGACCGCCGCCCGCGTCTCGGTGAGCTCGGTGGCGCTCGGCCTCGCAGTGGCGGCCTGGGCGCTCGCCAGCGGGCTGCTCAGCCGGCTCTAGGGCTGCGCGCCGCGGGCCGCCTCGTGAGCACGACGCGGGTATAGGCGCCGAGGCGGGTAACCAGGACTTCGCGCCGCGGCAGGAATGCGGCGAGCGGCTCGTTCGCGGCCGCTCGCCCCCTGCTCGTCACTTCTCGGATCCCCCACCTCGGCATGGCGCGCATGGTGCGCAATCCGCGTGACCTGCGTAAGAACCGAAAGGCCAGAAACTGTGCGCCGGATGAAAAAATCTTCGGGGCCGGCGAACTAGGTCACGAACACAGGCGAGGCGCCGCTAGATCTGCACCCGCGAGCCGAGCTCGATGACGCGATTGGTCGGGATGTTGAAGTAGTCGGTGACGTTGCCGGCGTTCCTCGCCATGGCGGCGAAGATGCGGTCGCGCCAGAACGCCATGCCGACGCCGCCGTGCACCGGCACGATCTTCTGGCGCGACAGGAAGAACGAGGTCTCCATGAGGTCGAACTCCAGGCCGAGCGCGCCGCAAAGCTCGAGCGCGCGCGTGACGTCGGGCCGGTTCATGAAACCATAGCGCACGCGGATGCGCCAGCAGCCGTGGCCGAGCGACTCGCAGGTGACACGGTCGGCGAACGAGATCCAGGGCACGTCACGCACTTCCACCGTCAGGAATACCACGCGCTCGTGCAGCACCTTGTTGTGGTTCAGGTTGTGCAGCAGCGCGTGCGGCACGGCGTCGGGCGTCGCGGTGAGGAAGATCGCGGTTCCGGGCACGCGGTGCGGCGCATCCTTGAACAGCGCTTCGAGGAAGCCCTTCAGCGGCACGGCGCCCTCCTCGAGCCGCCGGAACAGAATCTCGCGCCCGCGGCGCCAAGTCGTCATGGTGAGGAACACGCAGGCGCCGATGGCGAGCGGAAACCAGCCGCCGTCCGCGATCTTCAGCAGCGTGGCGCCGAAGAACGAGAGATCGATGATGGCGAAGAAGCCGGTGGCGAGGATGCACAGCGCGAGCGGATAGTTCCACATGTAGCGGATGACGAAGAACGTGAGCAGCGTGTCGACCAGCATGGTGGCGGTCACGGCAACGCCGTAGGCGCCGGCCAGGCGTGAGGAGGAGCCGAAGCCGATGACCGCTGCGATCACCACGGCGCACAGCAGCCAGTTGATCGACGGAATGTAGATCTGGCCCGCCTCCTTCGCCGAGGTGTGCACGATGGTCATGCGCGGCAGGAAGCCGAGCTGCACCGCCTGCTTGGTGAGCGAATAGGCGCCCGAGATCACCGCCTGCGAGGCGATGATCGACGCGAGCGTGGCGAGCGCCACCATGGGATAGAGCGACCAGCCCGGCAGCAACAGATAGAAGGGGTTTTCCACCGCGCGTGGGTTCAGCATCAGGAGCGCGCCCTGCCCGAAGTAGTTCAGCACCAGCGCCGGCGCCACCAGGCTGAACCAGGCGATGCGCACCGCGCCCTTGCCGACGTGTCCCATGTCGGCGTAGAGCGCTTCGGCGCCGGTGACGGCGAGCACCACTGAGCCGAGCACCACGAACGAAGCGGCGCCGTGGCTCGAGAGGAAGGCAATCGCATGCAGCGGGTTGAGCGCCGCGAGCACCCTCGGCGCCTGAACGATGCCGTAGATTCCGCTCGCGCCGATGGCGATAAACCACGCCATCGTCACCGGACCGAACAGCTTGCCCATCGCAGCGGTGCCGCGCGCCTGGAAGGCGAAGAGCGTAAGCAGCACGGCAACGGCGATCGGCACGACGTACGGCCGGAAGGCGCGTGTGCCGACCTCCAGGCCCTCGATCGCGGAGAGCACCGTGACCGCGGGCGTGAGCACCGCGTCGCCGTAGAAGAGCGAGGCGCCGAAGACGCCGATCAGGAGGAGCGGGATGCGCCACTCCTGGTGCGACTTGATCGCCTTTTGCGCGAGCGCGATCAGCGCCATGATGCCGCCCTCGCCGCGGTTGTCGGCGCGCATGATCAGCACCACGTACTTGAGGGACACGACGACCATCAGCGCCCAGAAGATGGTCGAGAGGCCGCCGAGGATGTTGGTATGACTGAGCGGGATGCCGTGGTCGGGCGAGAACGTCTCCTTGACGGCGTAGAGCGGGCTCGTGCCGATGTCGCCGAAGACGATGCCAAGCGCGGCGAGCGTCAGCGCAGCGAGCGACGACTTGCGGTGGCGGCGGTCTCGGTCCAAGGGGGCGCGCAATACTAGCGCACCGCACAAAGCAAGCCGCCGGCCTAAAGCGCGCCTACGGCGTGGTGAAGAGCGAGCGCTCCAGGCGAAGCTGCAGGGGGTCGGCAAGCGGCGCCGGACGCCCCGGCCACGACGCCACAAAGTAGCCGGCGAGCGCCGCGGCCAGCGACGCGGCGGCGATCCAGAGCAAGCTGCGGCGGGCGAGCCGCCCGCGTAGCCGCGAGGCGACAGCGCTGCGCAGGCGCTGCTCGGTCGAGCGACGCTCGCGCGTGGTGTGCGCAGCGAGACGCTGAGCCTCTGCCGTCTCACGCGCCTTCTGTGCCAGCGCTTCCTCGGCGGCGAGGCGCGACTGTGCGACGGCGGCCGCGCGCGACTCCGACTCGGCGCGCTCGGCGGCGAGCGCTTCGGCGGCGCGCTCGGTCTGCAGGCGCCGCGCCAGCTCGGCGGCGGCCTGGGTCTCGGCGCGCTCGCGCTTCCTGTCCGCCTCGAGCGCCTCACGATCGGCCTTGGCGCGCGCCTGCGCCCCCCGGCGCAGCTCGCCGTCGAGCGCGGCGCGCTCGCGCGCCGCCTCGGCGGCGCGCTTTTCTGTTTTAACCACGCACTGCGCCTCTGCTTTCAGCGCCTGCTTGCCTGCGCTCGCCGGCGATCTGCGCCTGCAGTTCCGCGGCGGCCGCGGCCTCGGCAGCGGCGAGCTCCTCGGCGACGCGCCGGCTTTCGTCCTCGGCCGCAAGGCGCGCCGCGAGCTCGCCCTCGGCACGTGCGAGCGCCTCGGCGCGCTCGCG
>JAEKLK010000307.1 GCA_019509895.1 Betaproteobacteria bacterium
ACGCGTCGGTTGAGCGCCTTGTGCAGCACGCTTTTCAGCCGCGGCGGGTTGCCCGGTGCGTCGACGAAGATGTACTGGCAGCCAGACACCGTGAGGATGCCGCGCACCAGGTGTCGCGTCGTCTGCGGCCGGGGCGAGACGATCGACAGCTTTTCGCCCACCAGGCGGTTTAGCAGGCTCGACTTGCCGGTGTTCGGCCGCCCGACCAGCGACACGGTGCCGCAGCGATGGCTCATTGGCCGGCGAGGCGCTCGAGCAGCGCGCGCGCCGCCTCCTGCTCGGCGCGCTGGCGCGAGCTGCCGCTGCCGCGCGCGCTCTCCTCGCCAGCGTTGCATTCGATCTCGAACCACTGCCGGTGCGCCGCGCCCTGCACCGATACGAGGCGGTAGACCGGAAGCGGCCGGCGCGCCGCCTGCAGCTTTTCCTGAAGCTCGGTCTTCGGGTCCTTGGCGGCGCGTTCCGGATCCAAGCGCTCGAGGCGCGTGGCGAAGGCAGCCAGCACCGCGTCGCGGGCCGCCGGGTAGCCGCCGTCGAGCAATACGGCGCCGAAGAGCGCTTCCAGTGCATCGGCCAGGATCGAGGGACGCGGCTCTGCCGAGGCGGCAAGCTCGCCTTCGCCGAGGCGCACGAGCGGCGCCAGCTCGAGCTCGCGCGCCAGCTCTGCGAGCGCGTCGGCGCGCACCAGGCTCGCGCGCAGGCGGGTCAGCTTGCCTTCCGAGAGCTGCGGGAAGCGCCGGTAGAGCTCCTCGGCGATGACGCAGCCGAGCAGGCTGTCGCCGAGGAATTCCAGCCGCTCGTTGTGCGCGGCGCCGTGGCTGCGATGCGTCAGCGCCTGCTCTAGGAGCTCGGCGCGCGCGAAGCGGTAGCCGAGCCGGGATTCAAGCGCCGCGGCTGCCAAGCCTGCCTATTGCCCTCCGGCGCGGGCGTTGTAGTCGATGTACAGACCGACGTTCGGGAAGAGCTGCACTTCCTTCCGGTAGGCGAAGCTGATGACGACCGCGTTGCCGTCCTTGGTGATCTCGAGATCCGTTGACTTGAGGGCATTGATATCGTCGATCGCCTGGCGGTTCTCGAACGCCCGCCGGATGTCGCCGACGCTCGCCCCTGGCTTCTCGCGCGCGATTGCGTCGATGGCGTTCTTTGCGGCGCGGAACTCGAGATACGACGGAACGACCTTCATGGCGAACAGTGCCAGTGCCACGATGATGGCGAGCACGACGATCAGCGCCACCAGACCGAGGCCCCTCTGCCTGCCTCCCATACCAACCCCCTTCGTTTCTAGCGGAACGCTCCGAAGCGGCCGAGCTCGTTAAGGTTCAGCCAGATGAAGAAGGCCTTGCCGACGATGTTTTCGTCCGGGACGAATCCCCAGACGCGGCTGTCGCTCGAATTGTCCCGGTTGTCGCCCATCACAAAGTAATGACCCGCGGGCACGGTGCACGCAAGGCCGTTCATATTGTATGTGCAATTGCCGGAGGCCGCCCGCGTCGGCAGCACCCCCGCGGGCGCGTCGTCTTCGAGGAGTATTTCATGCTCGACGCCGCCGAGCGTCTCGATGTAGCGACGCGAAAACTGCATGCGCTCGCGCGATAGATAGTCGTCGACCTGCCGCACCGGTACCGCCTGGCCGTTGATGAACAGGCGCTTGTTGCGGTATTCGAGGCGGTCGCCGGGCAGGCCGACGACGCGCTTGATGTAGTCGAGCGACGGATCGTCGGGATAGCGGAACACCATCACGTCGCCGCGCGAGGGCTCGCCGAGCGGCACGACCTTGCGGTTCGCGACCGGCAGCCGGATGCCGTAGGCGTACTTGTTGACGAGGATGAAGTCGCCCACGAGCAGGGTCGGCACCATCGAGGAGGACGGGATCTTGAACGGCTCGACCAGGAACGAGCGCAGGAGAAAGACGATCAGGATCACGGGGAAGAAGGAAACCGAGTACTCGATCCACCAGGGCTGCTTGAGTAGCTGTGCGCGCTGCTCCTCGCGCACGCGCGTGCGCTTGTCCTCGGGCTCCTGACGGAGCTCGGTGTCGAGACGCGCGAGCGCCTGCGCGGCGTGCGCCTCGCGCCGCCGGCGCAGCGAGACGCCTTCCATGGCCCACACGAGGCCGGTGACCACCAGCAGGATCAGCAGAAAGAGCGCGAAGTTCACGCGTTGCTCCGCTGCAGCACGGCGAGGAACGCCTCCTGGGGAATCTCGACCGATCCGACCTGCTTCATGCGCTTCTTCCCTTCTTTCTGCTTTTCCAGCAGTTTGCGCTTGCGCGTGACGTCGCCGCCATAGCATTTTGCCAGCACGTTCTTGCGCAGCGCCTTGACGTTCTCGCGCGCGATGATGTGGCCGCCGATCGCCGCCTGCACCGCCACGTCGAACATCTGCCGCGGGATGAGCCCGCGCAGCCGCTCGACCAGGTCTCGCCCGCGCCGCTGGGCGCCCTCGCGATGCACCATGCTGGAGAGCGCGTCGACCCGCTCGCCGTTCACCAGGATGTCAAGGCGCACCATGTCGGCGGGGCGGTATTCCTTGAACTCGTAGTCGAGCGAGCCGTAGCCGCGCGTCATCGACTTCAGCCGGTCGAAGAAATCGAGCACCACCTCGTTCAGGGGCAGGTCGTACGAGATGACGACGTGGCGGGCCGAATAATGCATGTTGGTCTGCGTGCCGCGCTTCTCGGTGCACAGCGTGATCACCGGGCCGACGTACTCCTGCGGCACGAAGATGCGGCAGGCCATGACCGGCTCGCGGAACTCCTCGATCGTCTCGATCGGCGGCAGGCGCGACGGATTGGAGAGCTGCTCCACGGTGCCGTCGCGCAGCTTGACTTCATAGACTACCGAAGGCGCGGTCGTGATGAGGTGCATGCCGTACTCGCGCTCGAGGCGCTCCTGCACGATGTCCATGTGCAATAGACCCAGGAAGCCGCAGCGGAAGCCGAAGCCGAGGGCCTGCGAGGTCTCCGGCTCGTAGTGGAACGAGGCATCGTTGAGATGCAGCTTCTCTAGCGCGTCGCGCAGCGCCTCGTACTCGTTGGCCTCCACCGGATACAGCCCCGCAAATACCTGCGGCTTCACTTCCTTGAAGCCGGGAAGCGGCACCGCGGCCGGCTTGCCGGCATGCGTCAGGGTGTCGCCGACCTTGGCGGCGCGCAGCTCCTTGATGCCGGCGGTGACGAAGCCCACCTCGCCCGCCGAGAGCGAATCCTTAAGCTTCGACTTGGGCGTGAAGACGCCGACCTGGTCGCACAGGTAGTCGGCGCCGGTGCTCATGAGATGAACGCGCTCGCGCGGGATGAGGGTGCCGTCCACCACGCGCACCAGCATCACCACGCCGACATAGTTGTCGAACCAGGAGTCGATGATCAGCGCCTTGAGCGGCGCGTCGGGATTGCCCTTCGGCGCCGGCACGCGGGCGATCACCGCTTCGAGGATCGCGTCGACCTGCTCGCCGGTCTTGGCGCTGGCGCGGATCGCATCCTGCGCGGCGATGCCGATCACGTCCTCGATCTCCTGGATCGCCTTCTCCGAATCGGCCGAAGGAAGGTCGATCTTGTTGAGCACGGGGATGACTTCGACGCCCTGCTCGATGGCGGTGTAGCAGTTCGCCACCGTCTGCGCTTCGACGCCCTGCGAGGCGTCCACCACCAGCACGGCGCCCTCGCACGCGGCGAGCGAGCGGCTCACTTCATACGAGAAGTCGACGTGCCCGGGGGTGTCGATCAGGTTGAGCAGATAGCGCTCGCCGCTCCTCGACTTGTATTCCAGCGCGGCGGTCTGCGCCTTGATCGTGATGCCGCGCTCGCGCTCGAGGTCCATCGAGTCGAGCACCTGCTCCGCCATCTCGCGCTCGGCGAGGCCGCCGCACATCTGGATGAAGCGATCGGCGAGCGTCGACTTGCCATGGTCGATGTGCGCGATGATCGAGAAGTTGCGGATGCGGCTCTGGGGCATATAAAAGAAGAGGGCGCCCCGCATTGCTGCCGATGGGCACCCTCCTCGGAGCGCGATTCTATTGGATTTCCGGCAATACCGCCGGGTCGAGGCGCCCGTGACACAGCTCGCGCCCCTGCGCGTCGGTCAGCACCGGCACGCGATCTCCGTAGCGGGCGCGCAGCCCGGGATCGGCGTCGACGTCGACGTGCTCGAAGCGCACGCCGAAGGTGTCGAGCACCCGGGCCATCTGCTCGCACAGATGGCAGCCGGCACGGCCGTAGAGCCTAGCCTTTATCGGTGAGCCCGGAGACGGTGACGAAAGCCATCGTCTCGCCGCGCTTCACCTGCAGCGTGATCACGGCGCTCTTGTCGAGCGCGGCGAGCAGGCGGTTGAACTGCTCCACGCTCTTCAACTCGGTGTGCTGGCCCTTGTGCACCACGGTCAGCAGCACGTCGCCCTTGCGCACCTCGATGCGCGCGTCGGGCCGCACCTCCGTCACCAGCAGGCCGTTCGCGAGCTTCATGTCCTTCTTCTGCTCCGCCGAGAGCTCGCTGACCACGATGCCGAGGCGGTTGGCGGGCTGCGGCTCGGCCGGCTTCTGCGGCCGCGGCTTGTCGGCCGCGGCGATGCGATCCTCCTGCAGCTCGCCTACCGTGAGCGTCAGCTTGCGCGTCGCGCCCTTGCGGAATAGCTCCACGGCGGCCTGAGACCCGGGGCGGGTGCCACCGACGATGCGTGGCAGGTCGCTCGAGCTCTCGACCGGCTTGCCGTCGAACGACAGGATGATGTCGGCTGCCTCGACGCCGGCCTTGTCCGCCGGGCTGCCCTTCTCGACCGTGTTGACCAGCGCGCCGCGCGGCCGGTCGAGACCGAACGAGGTGGCGTGGTCGCGCGTGACCTCCTGGATCACCACGCCGATGCGCCCGCGGGCGACCCGGCCCTTTTCCTTCAGCTGCTTTTGCACATCCAGCGCCACGTCGGCGGGAATCGCGAACGAGAGTCCCATGAAGCCGCCGGTGCGGCTGTAGATCTGCGAGTTGATGCCGACCACCTCGCCGCGCATGTTAAAGAGCGGCCCGCCGGAATTGCCCGGGTTGATGGCGACGTCGGTCTGGATGAAGGGCACGAAGTTCTCCTGCGGCAGCGAGCGGCCCTTCGCGCTGACGATGCCGGCGGTGACCGTGTTCTCGAAGCCGAACGGCGAGCCGATCGCCACGACCCACTCGCCGACCTTGAGCTTGCCCGGGTCGCCGAAGCGCACCGCTGGCAGCGCGGCGGCGTCGATCTTGATGAGCGCGATGTCGGTGCGCTTGTCGGCGCCGATGACCTTGGCCTTGAACTCGCGCTTGTCCGTGAGCTTGACGGTGATCTCGTCCGCGCTCTCGACCACGTGCGCGTTGGTGAGCACGTAGCCGTCGGTGCTGATGAGGAAGC
>JAEKLK010000308.1 GCA_019509895.1 Betaproteobacteria bacterium
GAGATTCTCTCGGTCCCGGGAAACGTCTGCGGCGGCGCGGTCATCGGTACGCCGTTCCTGCGCATGGACGGACCGGCGGTGTTCAAGTTCGCGGTGCGGGTGCTCGACGAATCGGCGCGCGAGACGGTGGCCGCGGCCGGCATGAACCTCCAGGACATCGACTGGCTGATCCCGCATCAGGCGAATGTGCGCATACTGGAAGCGACGGCGCGCAAGCTCGGCCTCCCGCGCGAGAAGCTGGTCGTCACCGTCGGGCATCACGGCAACACGTCCGCCGCCTCGGTGCCGCTCGCGCTCGACGAGTATGTGCGCGCCGGCCGCATCCGCGCCGGGCAGCGAGTGCTTCTGCAAGGCGTCGGTGGCGGCTTCACGTGGGGGTCCTCACTGGTCACGCTATGAAGCTCGCATTCGTTTTTCCCGGCCAGGGCTCGCAGGGCGTCGGCATGCTGAAGGGCTACGACGGCCTGCCGGAGATCGCGAATATCGTCGACCAGGCGGCCGGCGTGCTCGGCATCGATTTCGTGCGGCTGATGGACCACGGTCCCGCCGAGGCGCTGAACCTGACCGTGAATACGCAGCCGGCGATGGTGACCGCAGGCTATGCGGTCTACCGGGCCTGGCGCGCGCTCGGCGGGCCGGAACCCGACATCGTCGCCGGCCACAGCCTGGGCGAATACACTGCGCTCACCGCCGCAGGCGCGCTCAAGTTCGGCGATGCGCTGCCGCTCGTGCGCTTCCGCGCGCAAGCGATGCAGGAGGCGGTGCCCGAAGGAAGGGGCGCGATGGCGGCGATCCTGATGCTCGACGACGAGCTGGTGCGCGCCGCGTGCGCCGAGGCGGCGGGCGAAGTCCAGGCGGTCAATTTCAACGCGCCCGGGCAGGTGGTGATCGCCGGGGAGAAGCAGGCGGTCGAGCGGGCGATCGAGGCGTGCAAGGCGAAAGGCGCGAAGCGCGTCATGCCGCTGCCCGTGAGCGCGCCGTTTCATTCGACGCTCATGCGGCCGGCAGCGGAAAAGCTAAAAGGGTATTTGCAGAAGCTTGAGGTGCTTACGCCCAGGATCACAGTGATCAATAACGTCGATGTCGCGGTCGTGCGCGAACCGGCGGCGATCAAGGAGGCGCTGGTGCGCCAGGCGGCATCGCCGGTGCGCTGGATGGAGACGATCGGGAAGATGGTCGAGATGGGCGCGACGCACATCGTCGAATGCGGGCCGGGCAAGGTGCTCGCCGGCATGACCAAGCGCATCGCGCCGCAGGTGCACTCGCTCAGTCTCTCCGAGCGCGCATCGTTGGAGGCCGCGCTGCAAGCACTAAAGGGGGCGTGAGCATGCTCGAGGGCAAGGTAGCGCTCGTCACCGGCGCCTCGCGCGGCATCGGTCATGCGATCGCGCGCGAGCTCGGCCGGCAGGACGCGAAGGTGATCGGCACGGCAACCAGCGCCGAAGGCGCGGCCAAGGTTCCCGGCATCGGCAAGGTGCTGAACGTGCGCGATACGGCGCAGATGGATGCGCTGGTGGCCGAGATCGACAAGGAGCACGGCGCGATCGCCATCCTCGTCAACAACGCCGGCGTCACGCGCGACAACCTGGCGCTGCGCATGAAGGACGCCGACTGGGACGAGGTGATGGAGACCAATCTGCGCGCGGTGTTCCGCCTTTCGCGCGCGGTGATGCGCGGCATGATGAAGGCGCGCTGGGGCCGCATCATCAACATCACTTCGGTGGTGGGCGTGGCCGGCAACGCCGGCCAGGCGAACTACGCGGCGGCCAAGGCGGGCGTGCTCGGCATGACGAAATCGCTCGCGCGCGAGCTCGGCGCACGCAATATCACGGTGAATTGCGTCGCGCCCGGATTCATCGATACGGACATGACGCGCGCGCTCTCCGAGGAGCAGCGCGCGGCACTCTTGACGCAGATACCGCTCGGCCGACTGGGCGAGGCCGCCGAGGTCGCCGCCGCCGTCGCCTATCTCGCATCACCCGCCGCCGGTTATGTCACAGGCAACTGCCTGCACGTAAACGGCGGCATGTACATGGCGTAAAATACGCGCCCCTTTTCGAGGAGAAGTCGATGGCGGAGAACGTCGAGCAAGCGGTCAAGAAGATCATCGCCGAGCAGCTCGGCGTGAACGAGGCCGAGATCAAGAATGACAGCTCGTTTGTCGATGACCTGGGCGCTGACTCGCTGGATACGGTGGAGCTCGTGATGGCGCTCGAGGAGGAGTTCGAGACCGAGATTCCCGACGAGGAGGCCGAGAAGATCACCACCGTGCAACAGGCCATTGATTACATCAAGGCGCACGCCAAGGCTTGAGCGTCGTCTCTTGAAGAAGTGAGCCGTCGCAGAGTCGTCCTCACCGGGCTCGGCATGATCAGCCCGATCGGCAACAGCGTTGCCGAGGCCTGGGCCGCCGCGCTCGCCGGCACGAACGGCATCACGCGCATCACGCGCTTCGACCCGTCGCGCCTGGCGAGCCAGATCGCCGGCGAGGTGAAGAAGTTCGACGTCGCGCCGTACATGTCGCCCAAGGAAGCGCGCCGCATGGATTTGTTCATCCATTACGGCATGGCGGCGGGGCTGCAGGCGTGGCGCGATTGCGGCCTGCAGGTGACGCCGGAGAACGCCGAGACGATCGGCGTCAATTTCGGCTCGGGCATCGGCGGCCTGCCGCTGATCGAGACGATGCACGACGAGCTGCACAAGAACGGCCCGCGCCGCATTTCGCCGTTCTTCATCCCGGGCAGCATCATCAACATGATCGCCGGGCTGCTTTCGATCGAGATCGGCGCCAAGGGGCCGAACCTTGCCATCGTCACGGCCTGCACCACCTCCACGCACTGCATCGGCGAGGCGATGAAGTCGATCCGTTACGGCGAGGCCGAGGTCATGATCGCGGGCGGCGCCGAGGCGGTGGTCGACGAGCTCGCAATCGGCGGCTTCGCCGCGGCGCGCGCGCTCTCGACGCGCAACGACGATCCGGCGAGCGCGAGCCGCCCGTGGGACAGGGACCGCGACGGCTTCGTGCTGGGCGAGGGCGCGGGCGCGGTGGTGCTCGAGGAATACGAGCACGCGAAGCGCCGCGGCGCCACGATCTACGCCGAGGTGCTCGGCTACGGCGTCTCCGCCGACGCGCACCACATGACGGCGCCGCCGGAAGACGGCGACGGCGGCTACCGCGCGATGCGCAACGCCATGAAGGACGCGCAACGCGATGTGGCGGAGGTCGACTACATCAACGCGCACGGCACCTCGACGCCGCTCGGCGATATCGCCGAGACGATCGCGATCAAGCGGCTGCTTGGCGCGCGCGCGCCGAAGGTGGCGGTGAATTCCACCAAATCGATGACCGGCCACCTGCTCGGCGCCGCGGGCGCCGTCGAAGCGGTGTTTAGCGCGCTCGCACTGGGCGAGCAGGTTTCGCCGCCAACCATCAATCTGCGCACGCCGGATCCGGCGTGCGACCTCGACTACGTGCCGAACGAGGCCCGGCGGATGCCGATCCGCGTCGCACTCTCCAACTCCTTCGGTTTCGGCGGCACCAACGGCACGCTCGTCCTCGGGCGTCCTTGAGCGCCTCGGTCCGCTTCCAGCTCCGATCGTCGCCCGCGCTTGCCGCCGCCCTGGTGGGCGGCCATGTCGCGGCTGCGCTCGCCGTCGTCCTGGTGCTGCGGGGCGCGGCCGGCGTAGCGCTCGCCGTCGCGTTGGTGGCCCTGGGGGCTGCCGCTGCATGGAGTCGCGCCCTCCTTGCCGCGCGTTCCTCGGTGCGCGCCATCGAGATTGGCCGGGCGGAGCCCACATTCGAGCTTGCGGGCGGTGCAAGGTTTACCGCCTCGGTGGGCAAGCGGCGCTATGTCACCCGCTACGCCGTCGCGCTGCCGCTCGGCGCGCCGCTGCGACGCACGCTCCTGGTCACGCGCGACATGCTGGGCGCGGCGGAGTTCCGGCGCTTGCGCATCTGGGCGCTGTGGAACCGACTGCCGGCTGCTGCGGGCGGCGTGGCGGCAAAGCAACTGGCCGCCTAGGGAAACACACCGCCTGGGTTCGAACTATTTCATAGAGCGCGCGTCTATGGCACATAGGTGTTGCAGACGGGGTGGGGAGCCCTCGCCACGCGATGTCTGAGCGCGACGTTGACCAGCAGCTGGTCGCGCGGGCGCAGCGTGGCGACAAGCGTGCTTTCGAGTTGCTTGTCGAGAAGTATCAGCGCAAGCTGGGCCGGCTTCTTTCGCGGTTTATCCGCGATCCGGCCGAGGTCGAAGATGTGACGCAGGAAGCGTTCATCAAGGCCTATCGCGCGCTCCCCGCATTCCGTGGCGACAGTGCTTTTTATACGTGGCTGTACCGGATTGGAATTAATACGGCCAAAAACTATCTCATGGCCATGGGTCGGCGGGCGCCGACCTCGACCGAGGTGGAGGCCGAAGAGGCGGAAGGGTTCGAAGAGGGCGAGCAGCTGCGGGACATCAACACGCCGGAAAGCGTGCTGCTATCCAACGAGATCGCGCAGACTGTCAATGCGACGATCGAGAAGCTGCCCGAGGAACTGAGAACAGCGATCCAGCTGCGCGAGATCGAGGGCATGAGCTACGAGGACATCGCAAGAGTGATGGACTGCCCGATCGGCACCGTGCGCTCGCGCATCTTTCGCGCGCGCGAGGCGATCGCGGAGCAGCTCCGGCCGCTGCTGGGGACGCGTAAAGACAAGAGGTGGTAGTGCACAAAGGCAGGCGGTAGCGACATGGACGAGAAGATTTCGGCGTTGATGGATGGCGAGCTCGACGGGGCCGCGGCGGACGAGGCGTTGGCGCTCCTGCGGCGCGATGGCGAGGCGTCGGACACCTGGCGCTTGTACCACCTGATGAGCGACGCGATGCACGAGCAGCCGCTCCTTTCCGCGGGCTTCACCCGCCGCATGAGCGAGCGGCTTGCCGGCGAGCCGACCCTCATCTCCCCAGGCAGGCTGCCGGGACGTACGCCGGTGCAGCGTTTCGCGTACGCCGCCGCGGCGAGCATCGCCGCGGTGGCGTTGGTCGCCTGGCTCGCCTTTGCCCCACAGCGTCCGGCCGACGTCCCGATCGCGAAAGTCCAGCCGCCCGCCGTCTCGTTGCCGGCGCAGGCGAACGACTACCTGCTCGCGCACCAGGGCTTCTCGCCGCGCGTCTCGCTCTTGGGCATGGCGCCTTACGTGCGCACAGTCGCCGACCGCGCGGACGAGAGCAAGTGATCGGCTGGCGCGCGGTCGCGGTGCTGTGCCTAGCCGCGGGCACGGCGCACGCTCAATCGACCGACGCGCTTACTTGGCTGCGAAAGATCCAGGACGCGACGCGCAAGCTCTCCTACAGCGGCACCTTCGTCTACCAGCA
>JAEKLK010000309.1 GCA_019509895.1 Betaproteobacteria bacterium
TGCGCAGATGGCGGGTCGCGCGGCCGTTGTGGCGCAGCGAGAATGCAATCTGCGGCTGCGCCAGCGCCAGGCGCCGGAACACTTCCTCGCAATGGCCGAACTCGGTCGGCTCGCTCTTCAGGAACTTGCGGCGCGCCGGCGTATTGAAATAGAGGTCGGCCACCGTCACGGTGGTCCCTGGCGCGCGCGCGGCGGGCTCGACCTCGCCGACATCGCCGCCTTCGGCGCGGATCAGCGCGCCGTGCGGCGCGTCCTTGCGCCGCGCGCTGAGCGCGAGGCGCGACACCGCGGCGATCGACGCTAGCGCTTCGCCGCGGAAACCCATGGTCGAAACGCCTTCCAGGTCGGCGAGGCTCGCGATCTTGCTCGTCGCGTGGCGCGTGAGCGCGAGCGGCAGCTCTTCGCGCGCGATGCCGTCGCCGTCGTCCTCGACCTGGATGCGGCGCATGCCGCCCTCGTCGAGCGTGATGCTGATGGTGCGGGCGCCGGCGTCGACGCTGTTTTCCAGCAGCTCCTTGAGTACCGACGCCGGCCGCTCCACCACTTCGCCGGCAGCGATCTGGCTCACGAGAAGCTGCGGCAGCACGCGGATGGCGCTCACACCGGGATTATAGAATCCGGCGCATGGAACTCCTCGCGGCGGCGTGGGATCTCATGGTGCATCTCGACCAGCATCTCGCGGCGTTCGTCGCCGAGCACGGACGCTGGGTGTACGGGCTCCTTTTCGTCATCGTCTTTTGCGAAACAGGGCTGGTGGTCACGCCATTCCTGCCGGGCGATTCGCTGCTCTTCGTGGTCGGTGCGCTGGCGGCCGCCGGCGGCATGGACATCGTGCTCGTCATGGCGGTGCTGGTGGCCGCCGCGCTGTGCGGCGACAACGTCAATTACTGGATCGGCCGCTGGACCGGGACGCGCTGGCTCAAGCGCTGGATCAATCCGGCGCACCTGCAGCGCACGCACGACTTCTACGAACGGCACGGCGGCAAGACGATCATCATCGCGCGCTTCATGCCGATCGTGCGCACCTACGTCCCTTTCGTTGCCGGTCTCGGCGCCATGCCATACCTGCGCTACCTCGCGTTCTGCGTGGCCGGCGCGCTCGCCTGGGTCGGCGCGATCTGCAGCGCGGGTTATTTCTTCGGCAACGTGCCGGCGGTGAAGAGCAATCTCACGCTCGTCATCGTCGTAATTGTGCTCATCTCCATCTCGCCAGGCGCGATCGCCTGGCTGCGGAGCCGCTCAATTCCTCGCCAAGGGTGAAGCAGGACGCGGCGGATGCCGCGCGATGAAGTCGCGAATGCCTTCCAGGATGGCACGCGCCAGCTGGTCCTGGTAGCCGCCCTCGTTCAGCCGCTTCTCTTCCTGCGGATTGGAGATGAACGCCGTCTCGACCAGGATCGAAGGCACGTCGGGCGACTTGAGCACGGCGAAGCTCGCCTGCTCGACGCGCGGCTTGTGCAGCGCATTGACCGCCCCGAGTCGTGCCAGCACCGAGTTGCCCAGGCGCAGGCTGTAGTCGATGGTCGCAGTCTGCGAGAGGTCGATGATGGTCTTGCGCACATAGTCATTCTTGCCGCCGAGCGCCACGCCGCCGATCAAGTCGGATTCGTTCTCCTTTTTCGCCAGCAGGCGCGCGAGCTCGGAGGTCGCGCGCCGCTCCGACAGTGCGAAAACCGACGAGCCGCGGGCGTCGGAGCGCACGTAGGAATCGGCGTGGATCGAAACCAGCAGATCGGCCTTGACCTTGCGCGCCTTCTCCACGCGCACGTTGAGCGGCAGGAAGTAGTCGCCCTCTCGCGTGAGCAAGGCGCGCATGTTGGGCTCGGCGTCGACCAGCGTCTTCAGGCGCCGGGCGATCATCAGCGTGACGTCCTTCTCGCGCGTGCCGCGCCGGCCGAGCGCCCCCGGGTCCTCGCCGCCGTGCCCGGCGTCCAGGACAATGGTGGCAAGCCGCGCCATCTGGTCCTGTGGCGGCTGCTCGCGCTTCGCGCCCTGCGCGATCAGCTCGGCGAGCGGATCGACGGCCTCCGCGGGATAGATGTCGAGCACCAGCCGATGACCGTATTCCGCCACCGGCATGAGCGTGAACACTTGCGGCTTGACTTCGCTTTTCAGGTCGAGCACCAAGCGCACCACGCCCGGCCGATTGCGCGCCACGCGCAGGCCCTTGATGTACGGGTCATCGGCCATGACCTTGCCGTCGAGCTCTACGAGGGGCGAGGTCATCTCGGATTCCAGGTCCACCACCAGCCGCTCGGGGTCCTTGACCGCGAACACCTGGTACTTGAGCTCAGCGATCGATTCGAGCGTCAGGCGGGTGTAGTCGCGCGCCGGCCAGATTCGGCTCGCGATGACTTGGGCGTGCGCGCTCGCTACGGAAAGGAGAGCGACTGCAGCCAGGCATGCCCAGCGGGCGAATGTGCCTCGACGCGGGCGCGCCGCGCTTCGCCGTCGTAATCCAGCTGCAGGCTCAGGTCCGGCGGTGGCAGCAGGTCGCGCGCCCGCTCCGGCCATTCGACCAAGCAGGCCGCCTCGGGACGGAAATAATCGCGAAGGCCCGAGCTCAACCACGCGTTCTTATCGGCGAGTCGAAAAAAATCAAAGTGATACAAGTCTAAGCTCGAAAGCGCGTAAGGTTCAACCCAGGCATAGGTGGGACTCTTGATCGGACCCGTCACCCCGAGGGCGCGCAACAGGCCACGCACGAGCGTGGTCTTGCCGCTGCCGAGCTCGCCCGAGAGATGCAGCACGCGCCCCGGCGCGACGCCGCCCGCCAGCGCGGCACCGAGCCGCGCGGTGGCGGCGGCATCGGGCAATTTAAGATCGGTCGCCATGGACTACCGCGCGCTCGTCGAGCGCATTCGCAACTGGGGGCAGGAGCTCGGCTTCGAGGGCATCGTCATCGCCGACGCCGATCTCTCGGCTGCCGAGCCGCGCCTTCTCGACTGGCTCGCGCAGGGACGCCATGGGGAGATGGAGTATATGGCCCGGCACGGCGCACTCCGCGCGCGGCCGGCGGAGCTCAAGCCCGGGACGCTGCGCGTCATCTCCTGCCGCATGAGCTACGCAGTCGCGGATGCCGATCCTCCCACGGGCGAAGGGGCGCAGGCCTACATCGCCCGCTATGCCCGCGGGCGGGACTACCACAAGGTCCTGCGTAGCCGGCTGCAGCGCCTTTGCGAGCGCATCGAAGGAGAGGTGGGCGCGTTCGGCTATCGCGTGTTCACCGATTCGGCGCCGGTCATGGAGGTCGAGCTCGCGGTGCGCGCCGGAATCGGCTGGCGCGGTAAGCACACGCTCGCCCTTTCACGCAGCGGCTCCTGGTTTTTCCTGGGCGAGATCTACACCGACCTGCCGCTGCCGATCGACGCACCGCTCGCCGAGCATTGCGGGACGTGCCAGCGCTGCATCGATGCCTGCCCGACGGGGGCGATTACCGGCCCGTATCAGTTGGATGCCCGGCGCTGCATCTCCTACCTTACGATCGAGCACAAGAGCGCGATACCGGAAGAGCTGCGGCCGCTCATCGGCAACCGCGTATACGGCTGCGACGATTGCCAGCTTGTCTGTCCCTGGAACGGCTTCGCGCAGCCTACGGCGGAGTCCGACTTCGAGCCGCGCAACGGCCTGGAGCGCTCCACCCTGGTCGAGCTATTCGGCTGGACCGAAGCCCAGTTCGACGAGCGCCTGCGCGGCTCGCCCATCCGCCGCATCGGCTACGAGCGCTGGCTGCGCAATATTGCGGTGGGTTTGGGTAACGCGCCCAGCAGCCCGGATGTGATCGATGCGCTGCGTGCCCGGGCGGACCATCCTTCCGCGCTTGTCAGGGAACACGTGCAGTGGGCACTCTCACGGCATGACGCGCTGGCAACCTGATCGGCTGCTGCCGGGATTCGAAGCCCTGGAGCTCGACTTCCCGGCCGATTACGACGGCCAGGTTGTCGCGACCCTGGTGCGCCTGCCCACGCCCCATGCCGAGCGCGGCGCCGTGCTCTATGTGCACGGCTACAGCGATTACTTCTTCCAGCGCCACATGGCCGAGCGCTTCGCGGCTGAAGGCTATGCCTTCTACGCCCTCGACCTGCGCAAGTACGGCCGGTCGATGAGGCCGCACCAGCATCCGAACTTCTGCAAGAGCCTAACCGAGTACTACGCGGACCTCGATGCGGCCCTCGAGACGATCGGCGAGCCGGTGCTTCTTGCCGGACACTCGATGGGCGGGCTCGTCTGCTCGCTCTATGCGCACGAGGGCGAGCGGCGCTCGCAGGTGCAGTCGCTTTGGCTGAACAGTCCGTTCTTCGACTGGAATCTGCCGGAGTGGCGCAAAGTGCAGGTGCACCTCGCGGCGGCGGTCGGGCGCTATTACCCCTTCCTCAACGATCCGAAGGCTTTCCGCCCCGATTACACGCGCACATTGCGCACGGAGTGGGAATTCGAGGCGGCGCTCAAGCCGGACTACGGCTTCCCGCTCTTCTACGGCTGGCTCGGTGCAATCAGCGACGCCTTCGACAAGCTGCATCGCGGCCTCGCCATCCAGTGTCCGGTGCTGTCGATGCATTCGGACCGGACGGACATGGTGCTCGACTGGCGGCACATTGCGCGCTGGTCGCGCGTGCTCGGACCGAACGTCACCGTGCTCGCTTTCCCGGGCGGCTGGCACGACCTCGTGCTTTCGCCGGGCCGCATCCGGGACGAAGTGTTCAGCGCGCTTTTCGCCTGGGCGGAACGAGCCATAGCGTTGCCAGCGTAGCGAGCGCCCAGGCGGCGTACGCAGCCGTGAAGACCCACTCCGGCGCGCGATAGAAGAGCAGGCGCTGCACCCACCGGCCGACGAACGAGTCGGGGCGCACGCCGCCCCGCGCCAGGTCTTCCCACACGGTCAGCGGGCAGGCGATGCCGAGCCGCGCCTCCATCGCGACATAGGCGATCGCGCCGAGGTGCAGAAAACGGAACCAGGGGTTTCGGGTTGGATAATAACCGGCCGATGAAGCCTCACCTTCGCGTGTACGCGGGCACCGCCGGCCATTCTGCGTGGTTCAGCGACGATCTTGGCGAGACCTGGGTGCATCCCAATAGTCACTCCGGTCTCTATCTCGAAGCGCGCGTCTGGGCGCTCTCCAGCCACCCGCGTGTTCCCGAGTCGGTCTACGCCGGCACCGACGATGGACTCTATCGCTGGGACGAGCGCCTGGCGCGCTGGAGCCGGCTCGAGTCGCCGATGCGCGATGTCTGGGCTGTCGCGCAGCACCCGCAGCATGCGCAAGTGGTGCTCGTCGGCACCCGGCCCGCGGCACTCTATCGATCGGAAGATGCGGCCTGCACCTGGCGCAAGCTCGAGGTGCCGGGCCTCGCCGATTTCTCGGAGGTGAATCGCGGCCCGACGCGCGTCACGCAGATCCTCTTCGACGGCGCCACGGTCTGGTCGACGGTCGAAATCGGCGGCATCTTCCGCAGTGATGATGGCGGCGAGCATTGGCAGCGTGCCGATAGCGGATTGGTGTCCGCGGATGTGCACGGCATTGCGGTAGCCAAAGGCCGGGTGCTGGCGACGACCAATCGCGGCCTGCATGCAAGCGATGACCGCGGCGCGAGCTGGCAATTCCAGAAGCTCGATTCGCCCTGGCAGTACACGCGCGCGGTGGTGCCGAGCGCCGATGGCAGACGCATTTTCCTCTGCAATGGCGACGGTCCGCCGGGATCCACCGGCCGGCTCCTTTTGAGCCGAGATGGCGGGCGCACGTGGACGCCGTGCGAGCTGCCGGGCACGCTGAACAGCACGCCGTGGTGCCTCGCGGTGGACGCGAGCGATCCGCAGCTCATCTTCATGTGCACGAACCTCGGTCAGCTCTACCGCAGCGAGGACGGCGGCATCGAGTGGCGTCGACTGAAGCACGAATTCGGCGAGGTGCGCGCGCTGCACTGGCGCGCCCTACCGACGGACATGCCGAGAGGCGAATTCACCATCACACGACGGACGGTGCCCGCATGACACGTTTTCCGAAGCTCACCACCGATGACATGACGCCGGCGCAGCGCGAGGTGGCGGCGGAGATCGCCGCGGGCCCGCGCGGCGAGGTGCGCGGCCCGTTCATCGCGCTCATCCACAACGCGGAGCTTGCGCGCCGCGTCCAGGCGCTCGGCGAATACCTGCGCTGGAAGACCAGGCTGCCGCCGAAGATCGTCGAGCTGGCAGTGCTGGTGACGGCGCGGCGCTGGAGCTGCCAGCACGAATGGTTTGTTCATTCGGAGCTCGCGCGCAAGGCGGGCCTGCCGGAGGACGTGATCAGCGCGATTCGCGAGGGCCGCGAGCCGCCGCTCAGCGGCGATGACGCGCTCATCTATGCTTTTTGCCGCGAAGCGCATGCGACGGGTAAGGTCGGCGACGCGGCGTTCGAGCGCGTGGTGCAGCGCTATGGACGTGACGGTGCGCTCGACCTGCTAGCGCTCAACGGTTACTACTCGATGATGGCGATGGTGCTCAATACCGCCGGGCTGCCGCTACCGGGCAACGCGGCGCCGCCGCTCGCGAGCTTGCCGGCATGACACGCAGGCCGGTGGTGGCGAGATGGATCGTGCTGGCTGTCGCGATGGTGGCCCACGGCGCGTGGGCGCAAAGCTGGCCTAAGAAGGCCGTTCGTATCGTCGTGCCGTTCGCCCCCGGCGCGCTGACCGACATCGCTGCCCGCGCCATTGGTGCCGAGCTCGGCGAGCAGCTCGGCCACCAGTTCATCGTCGAGAACAAAGGCGGCGCAGGCGGGACGCTCGGCACCGCGGATGTGGCGAAGTCGCCGGCGGACGGCTCGAGCTTCGTCTTCACCGACAACTCCTACATGATCTCCGCCGGTCTTTACTCGAAGCTGCCGTACGACCCGGTGAAGGATCTGCTGCCGGTGACGCTCGCCGTCGAGGCCGCGGCGATCATGATCGCGAGGCACGACCTGCCGGCGAAGAACGTGAGCGAGCTCGTGGCGCTCGCCAAAGCCAAGCCCCGCACGCTGACCTACGGCTCGGGCGGGCAAGGCTCGTCCGCGCATCTCGCCACCGAGCTTTTTCTCGCGCAGGCCGGCGTAGAGATGGTGCACGTGCCGTTCAAGGGCGTGGCGGCAGCCATCGCGGATGTCGTCGGCGGACGCATCGACGTGACGATCTCGACCGTCGGCGCGGCGCTCGGGCAGGTGAAGAGCGGCAAGGCGCGTGCGCTCGCCGTCACCGGCAAGGAGCGTGTGCCGAGCCTGCCCGACGTGCCGACCTTCGCGGAGTCCGGCTATCCCGATTACGACATGGTGTATCGCTTCGGCTTCCTCGCGCCCGCCCGCACGCCGCCGGCGATCGTCAATCGCATGCGCGACGAGGTCGCCAAAGCGGCGGCCAAGCCGCGCGTGCGCGAGCTCCTCATCCCGCAGGGCGCGCGGCCGGTCGCCTCTACGCCCGCCGAGTACGGCGCGATCATCGAGCGCGAGATGCGCACCTGGAAAGCGGTGATCGAAAAGGCGGGGGTCAAGGTCGAATGACGGCGAAGGACAAGCTCGCGCGCGGCGAGCTGGTGCTGTGCATGGGCCTGCGCCAGGCACGGACGCTCGACGTGGCGATGATCGCGGCCCAGGCCGGCTTCGACTGCGTGTATGTCGACATGGAGCACAGTCCGATCTCGCTCGAGACCACCTCAAGCATCTGCGCCGGCTGCCATGGGCTCGGCATCACGCCATTGGTTCGCCCGCCGTCGCATGCCGCAGACTGGATCTCGCGAGCGCTCGACGGGGGCGCGCAGGGACTGATCGTGCCGCACGTATCGAATGGCGCGCAGGCCAAGGCGATCGTGGCGGCGGCGAGATTCCCGCCGCTCGGCAGCCGCTCGGTCATGGGCCCGACGCCGGCGCTCGGCTACAAGGCGATGCCGCTCGGCGAGACCAACAGGACGTTGAATGCGCAGACGCTCCTGATCGTCATGATCGAGACGCCCGAGGCCGTCGAGCGCGCGGACGAGATCGCGGCGCTCGAGGGCATCGACATGCTGCTCATCGGCTCGAACGACCTGTGCACCGAGCTCGGCATTCCGGGCGAGTTGCGCCATCCGAAGCTGCGCGCGGCGTACGAGGCGGTGGCGCGCGCGTGCAAGAAGCATGGCAAGACGCTCGGCGTCGGCGGCATTCCCGGCGACCAGGAGCTGCAGAAGCAGCTGCTCGACCTCGGCGCCCGCTTCATCATCGCCGGCAACGACGTCTCCTATCTCGCCGGCGCCGCACGGGCCGACGTGCAGGCACTGCGCAAGCTCGCGTGAAAGGCGCCTGCGATACCCATTTCCACGTCTTCGGCCCGGCCGAGCGTTATCCGCCGCGCGATCCGAAGCTGCGCTACAAGCCGCCTTACGCGCCGCTCGACGATTACCTGACGTGGGCGCAGAGCAAGGGCTTCGAGCGCTTCGTGCTCGTCCAGCCGAGTGCCTATGCGCGCGACAACACGTGCGTGCTCGATGCGATGCGCGCCATGCGCCATCCGTGCCGCGGCATCGTCGACGTGGACGAGGACGCGCCGGAGCGCCTGCTCGCTGAAATGCACGATTCCGGCGTCTGCGGCGTGCGGGTCAACGTGTCGCCGGTGCATCCGCCGGAGGAAGGGCTGGCCGAGCGGCTCATGCCGCGCATCGACCGCCTCGAGGCGCGCTGCGCCGAGCTCGGCTGGCAGCTCGATTTCCTCCTGCCGGGATGGCTGACGCAGGAGCTGCTGCCACGGCTCGCGAAGCTGAAGGTCGACTTCACGCTCGCGCACATGGGAATGTTCCTCGCGAAGGATGGGCCGCAGCAGCCCGGTTTCCGGCTGATGATCGAGATGCTGAAATCGAGCCGCGGCTACGCCAAGCTCACCGGGGTCTATCGCGTGTCGAAGACACCGGGCTTCAGCGATGCGAAGGCGATGGCGCAGGCGCTGATCGGCGAAGTCCCCGACCGGCTGATCTGGGGGAGCGACTATCCGCATCTCTCGTTTGCGGATGCCGTCGACTCGGAGCAGCTCTATGCGCTGCTCGCGGCCTGGGCGCCCGACGAGGCAACGCGCCGGCGCATCCTGGTCGACAACCCGGCGAAGCTTTTCGGCTTCTAGACGAAGGGGTCAGGTCTTGAATTGACGCACGATGCGCTAATTCAAGACCTGACCCCTGCTTTACGTAGAGTTAGCCCTTTTCGCGCGGCCGCGCTGGATCGGCGATCCACTCGCTCCAGGAGCCGGCGAAGAGCTTGCCACCCGGCAGGTCGGCCACTTCCATCGCCAGGAGGTTATGGCAGGCGGCCACGCCGGAGCCGCAGTAGTTCACCACTTCGCCCGGTGCACGCCCGGCGAGCACCTGCTCGAACGCGGCGCGCAATTCTTCCGCCGCCTTGAACTGGCCGTTACCGCGCACGTTGTCCATGTTGAAGCGGTTGAGCGCGCCGGGAATGCGGCCCGCCACCGGATCGATCGGCTCTTGCTCGCCGCGGTAGCGCGCCGGGGCGCGCGCGTCGAGCAGCACGCGGCTGCGGAGCGTCTTGGCGATCGCGTCGACCGGCACCGACATCTCGGCGCGCAGCCGCACGGTGAATTCCGCCGGACGCGGCTGCGGTATCTGCGCATCGACCGGACGGCCTTCGGCCGTCCAGCGCGCGAAACCGCCGTCGAGCACCGCGACGGCGTCGTGGCCGACCCAGCGCAGCAGCCACCACAGACGTGCCGCCATGGCGCCGTTGGCCGCGTCGTAGCAGACGATCTGGTCCGTGTCGCGCACGCCCTGGCTCGCGAGCCAGGCGCCGAAGATGTCCGGTGCTGGCAGAGGATGGCGGCCGTTGCGGCCGTTCTTCGGACCGGAGAGGTCGCGATCGAGATGCGCGAAGAGCGCGCCCGGAATATGCGCCTCGCGATACTGCCGCTCGCCGAGGTCGGGCTGCGCGAGGTCGTGGCGGCAGTCGAAAACGCGCCACTCGCCCAGATGGGCGGCGAGCTCCGCGGGAGAAACGAGGGTGTTAAATGCCAAGCTTGCGATGCAGCCACTCGTGGAAGTGCACTTCGGCGTCTTCCATCGGTGACTGGTAGGGACCTTGGTCGTCGAGCCCCTGCTCGTAGAGCGCGCGACGGCCGTTATCGAGGCGCTTGCAGATCTCCTCGTCTTCCAGCGCGGTTTCGACGTACGCCGCCTGTTGCGCTTCGACGAACTCGCGCTCGAAGCAGGCGATCTCCTCCGGATAGTAGAACTCGACGACGTTCGTCGTTCGGG
>JAEKLK010000173.1 GCA_019509895.1 Betaproteobacteria bacterium
GGGCTCATAGCGCACGTCGGGCGTGGGCGACGTTGCCGCTTGCGTGCAGGCGGCAAGCACCCACAGCCAGACAGTCAGAGCACGCGTGAGAGGAACGCTGAGATGTCGGCGATTTCCGGCGCGCACAGCGAGTGCGGCATCGGATAGTCGTGCCACTCGGGCTTGTAGCCGAGCTTCTCGAGGGCGGCGCGCGAGGCCTGCGCGCGATCGATCGGGATCAGGTCGTCGTAACTCCCGTGCGCCATGAAGATCGGCACGTCGCGGTTCGCTTCGCTGCGCTCGGCCGAAAGCTTGCCGGCGAGCGGCAGATAGGTGGAGAGCGCGAGCAGCCCGGCGAGCCGCTCGGGATAGCGCAGGCCGGCGAGCAGCGTGACGGCCCCGCCCTGCGAGAAGCCGGCGAGCACGATGCGGTTCGCGGGCATTCCCTGGTCGCGGATCAGCTCGTCGGTGAGCTTCTGCGAGGCGCGCAGGCCCGCTTCGTCCTCCGGCCCGCCGCCAAGCTGCAGGATGTCGTACCACGCCCGCATGCGCATGCCCTGGTTGATGGTCACCGGGCGCACCGGCGCGTGCGGGAAGACGAAGCGCACCGGCTTTGCGAGCTCGAGCTCCGGCACGATCGGCTCGAAGTCGTGGCCGTCGGCGCCCAGGCCATGCAGCCAGATGACGGCCGCTTCGGGCTTCGGCCCGGTTTCGATGCGGATGGCGTCCATGTCTAGAAGATGCGGTTGAACCAGGCGAGCGAAAGTCCCGCGCCGAGCGCGAGCACGAGCGCCGCGGCGGCGGCAAAGAACGCGGTGATCTCGGTCTCCTCGCGCTGGAGCACGAACTTGGCGGTCAGGCTGTCGTAGATCTTCTTCAGCTCGGCGCCGCTCGTGGCGTTGAAGTACTCGGCGTTGGTGAGCTCGGCGATCGACTTCAGCGTCGCCTCGTCGAACATCATGTAGATCGAGTAGCCCTCGACCTGCACCGGCGCGCCGGTGGCGTTGCCGAAGCCCACCGTATAGATGCGCACGCCGCGGTCGGCGGCCATGCGCGCCGCCTGCAGCGGATCGGGCCCGATGGTGCGCCGGCCGTCGGTCAGGAGAATGATCGCCGCGTTCGGGTTGGATCCGGGCGGCACCGGCTTCCATTCCTTCTTCGGCTCGCTCGGGCGCGCGCCGCGCGCGGCAGGCCCGGCGGACTCGACGTCGATGCCCTGGTCGGGGAAGAGCGCGGCGAGCGCGACGATGATGCCGCTGCCGATCGCCGTATGGCGGTCGAGCTGCAATCGGTCGATCGCCGCCACCAGGTCGTCGCGGTCGTGTGTCGGCTGCTGCACCACCGAGGCCGTGCCAGCGAACGAGACGATGCCGATCTTCACGTCGGCGGGCGGCTCGCGCACGAAATCGCGCGCCGCGGCCTGCGCCGCATCGATGCGCGTGGGCTTCACGTCGCTCGCGCGCATGCTGAGCGAGACGTCGATGGAGAGAATGATGGTGCGCTGCTGCGAGGGCAGCGTGATGAGCGCGCTGGGACGGGCCGCGGCCAGCACCGCCAGCGCCGCCGCGAGGCCATAGAGCGCCGCGGGCAGGTGGCGCTGCCAGGCGCGCGGCGCGCGCCGCTCCACGCCGGGGAGGCCGAGCGCCGGCTTCGCCTGGCGGCGCATATAGGCAGCCGCCAAAAGCGGCAGGGCGAGGAGCAGGAGAAGCGCCTGCGGCGCGAGGAGTTTCATCGCTTGCCGAATCTCATCGTTTCTGTGCGGATTTCGGCCGGAAGGCCTTCACCACCGCGTCGTGTGTCTCGATGTAAGGCCCGCCGATGAGATCGATGCAGTAGGGTACCGCGGCGAAGATGCCCGGCACCTCGGGCAGTCCCTGCAGCGTCTCGCGGATCGATTTCGGCTGGCCGGGCAGATTGATGATCAAGGCGCCTTTGCGGATGACAGCGACTTGCCGCGACAGGATAGCGGTCGGCACGAACTTCAGGCTGATGGCCCGCATCTGCTCGCCGAAACCCGGCATCACCTTGTCGGCGACGGCGAGCGTCGCCTCCGGCGTGACGTCACGCCGCGCCGGGCCGGTGCCGCCGGTGGTGAGCACCAGGTGGCAGCGGCGCTCGTCCACCAGCTCCTTCAGCGCCTCCTCGATCACCGGCTGCTCGTCGGCGATGAGCCGTGTCTCGTCGCGCCACTTGGGCGCGGCGATGGCACTGGAAAGCCAATCCTTGAGCGACGGGATGCCCTCGTCCTTGTAGACGCCGGCGGAGGCACGGTCGCTGATCGAGACCAGGCCGATGACCAGTTCTTCACTCATTGGACGGCGGAGACTTCCAGTTCCACCGCGTGGGCTCGGCGAGCGCCGCTCGCGACGCAGATGAGGCCGTTCAGCCAGCGGTAGCGCTCGGCGCCGGTCTCGAAGAGCGGCGTGGTGCGCATGTAATAGCGCGCCGGGTCGACCGCCTCGCCGGCCATGAGCCGACTGATGATGTCGGGCGGGCCGTGGCGGTAGCCGAAGTTGCGCACGTAGATGAGCGCGCCGTCGGACGTCTCGAGGGTGTAGCGGGCGTCGAGCTCGGCGACCCCGTCGGCGCGGATGAGCTGCCAGTCGGCGCCGCCCGCAAGGACGCGCCCCGCGAGCTTCTCGCCGCGGAAGCTGCCGCCGGTGATGCCGATGACGCGACGGCGGCCGTGCGGCGTATCGCCGAGCTCCTGCGCAGGCGCGAGCGTGATCTCAGCCCGCAGCAGCGGTTCGAGTCTCAAGCGCTTTGAGAACGCGAAAGAGTTCGCGAGACGCGCGCGGCGGCCGGCCTTCCTTCTGCTCGCGGCGCGCATTGCGGATGAGCGTGCGCAGCGCCTGCGAATCGGCGCCGGCGTGGCTTGCCACATATTCGGTGAGTGCGGCGTCGTCAGCAAGAAGACGCTCGCGTAGCGCTTCGAGCCGCCTGTGGCGTGCGGCTTCCTGCGCCGAGTGCCCGAGGATCGCCTCGAGCCGGGCGCGGATCGGCTCGGCATCGACCTCGCGCATCAGCCTGCCGATGTACTGCAGCTGGCGACGCTTTCCCTCGTGGCTGGTGATGCGCCTCGCTTCGCGCACCGCGGCCGCGAGATCTTCCGGCAGGCCGAGTGTCGCGAGCTGCGACTCGGGGAGCTCCACCAGCTCGACGCAGAGTGCCTGCAGCGAGTGCATTTCCTTCTTGCGCTGCGTCTTGCTGACCGGTGATGAAACTGAGTCGTCGTGCATCGAGGTTATGATAGCGCCCCCATGCCGAAGCGCCACGGGTTCACGTTCGACGCCGCAGAGCTTCGCGACATGGCGGAGCAGGTAGTTGGGCGCGCCCAACGCGCCGGCGCGAGCGGTTGCGACTGCGAGGTGTCGGAAGCCTACGGCCTCACGGTGACGGTGCGTAAAGGCAAGCCCGACACCATCGAGCACAATCGCGACCGCTCGATCGGCGTCACCGTCTACCTCGGCGAGCGCCCGAAAGTCCGGCGCGGCCATGCCAGTACCTCCGACCTTTCGCGCGCGGCGCTCGAGCAGACGGTGGATGCGGCCCTGGCGATTGCGCGTCACACCGCAGAGGATGACTGCGCAGGCTTGCCGGAACCTGAATTGCTGGCAAAAACGCCCAAGGATCTCGATCTTTTCCACCCGTGGGCGCTCAGCACCGAAGAGGCGATCGAGCTCGCGAAGCGCTGCGAGGACGCGGCGTTCGCCACCGCGCCGGTGATCCGCAACTCCGAGGGCGCGACGGTCTCGACGCAGCAGTCGCAGTTCGTGCTCGCCAACAGCCTCGGCTTCGCCGGCGGCTTTCCGGGCTCGCGACACTATCTCTCGTGCGCGGTGATCGCCGAGCATCGCGGCCTGATGCAACGCGACGACTGGTATTCGAGCTCGCGTGTCTCGGGCAAGCTCGCCGAGCCGCGCGCGCTCGGCCGCTATGCCGCGCAGCGCGCCGCATCGCGCCTCGGCGGGCGCAAGATCGCCACCTGTCAGGCGCCGGTGCTGTTCGAGGCGCCGGCGGCGATCGGGCTCCTCGGCCACTTCGTCTCGGCGGTGAACGGCGGCAACCTCTATAGAAAGACCAGCTTCCTGCTCGACAGCCTCGGCAAGGAGGTGTTTGCGCCGGAGCTCTCGCTCGAGGAGCGGCCTTTCGAGCCGCAAGGCCCGGCCAGCACGCCGTTCGACGACGAGGGCGTCGCCACGCGCGAGCGCATGGTCGTGCGCTCGGGCGTGCTCGAAGGCTATTTCCTCGGCAGCTATGCGGCGCGCAAGCTCGGCATGCAGACTACGGGCAACGCCGGCGGTCATCACAATCTGGTGCTGCGCTGGAAAAGCCGCGAGCGCGCGCCCGATTTCGCCGGCATGCTGCGCCGGATGGGACGCGGACTCCTCGTCACCGAGCTGCTCGGGCACGGTATCAACCTGGTCACCGGCGACTACTCGCGCGGCGCCGCTGGCTATTGGGTCGAGGGCGGCGAGATCCGCTTCCCGGTGGAGGAGATCACCATCGCCGGGAACCTGCGCGAGATGTTCAAGGGCATCGTCGCGGTGGGCGGCGATGTGCTGGTGCGCTCGGGCCGCGAGAGCGGCTCGATCCTGATCGAGAACATGACCATCGCCGGCGACTAGGCCGGACAGACCAACAGGCATCCGTCGGTGAGACTACTGCTGGCATTCGCTCTGCTCTTCGCCTCCGCGAGCGCGCTGCCGCAGGCTGCGACGCAGGCGCCCGATGTCATCTTCGTTCCGACGCCGCAGGAGGTCGTCGACAAGATGCTCGAGCTCGCGAAGGTCGGCAAGGCCGACGTGCTCTACGACCTCGGGAGCGGCGACGGCCGCATCGCGGTCACGGCGGCGAAGCGCTTCGGCATCCGCGCCTACGGCATCGACATAGACCCGCAGCGCATCGCCGAGGCGAACGACAACGCGCGCCGGAACGGCGTCTCGCACCTCGTGCAGTTCCGGCGGGAGGACCTGTTCAAGGCCAACTTCCGCGAGGCAACGGTGGTGACGCTGTATCTGCTGCCCGATCTCAACGTGAAGCTCAGGCCGCGCCTCCTCGCCGAGCTCGCGCCCGGTACGCGAATCGTGTCGCATCAATTCGACATGGGAAGCTGGCAGCCCGAGCGCAAGCTCGAGCTGAACGGCCGCACTATCTATCTGTGGACAGTGCCGCCGCGGAAGGGGTCATAGCGAGCGTCGCCGGGTCGTCGAGCGTGCTGAGGAACTCGTCGATCGACTCCCAATAGGCCTCGTGCCGCTCGATGCCGGAGTGCCCGAGCCCCGGCAGCAGCACCGTCGTTGCCACGCCGCCCCACCGCTTCGCGAGCGCGAGCCCGTTCTTGACCGGGGTCACGTCATCCTTCTCGGCCAGCACAAAGAGCGCCGGCGCCGAGACCTGCGGCGCCATCAGCCCGGGGTTGTAGCGGCTCTGCATGAGGCGGGCGAACGGCAGCGGCAGCCAGTGGAAGTGCTCCTCGCCGAGCGCCGCGGCGCTGTCGAACGGCGTCGCCAGGATCGCCGCGCGCACCTTGCGCCCGGCGGCGACGGCGATGGCGACATAGGAGCCGAGGCTGCGGCCGAGCACCACGATGTTGGCGCGGTCGACGTCGGGACGGCTCGCGGCCCAGTCGTAGATGCGCTTCGCGTCGCCGAGCACCGCGCGCTCCGAGGGCGAGCCGCCGGAGAGACCGAAGCCGCGATAGTTGATCATCAGCCAGCCCCAGGGGCCCGCGGCGTGCGCAAGAGGCACGACCTCCGAGACTTCCTGGCCGACACCGCCGTAGACGATGATCAGGCGATGGCGCTCGCCGGGATGCCATTTGTCGGGACGCTTGAGCCAGCCGTGCAGCGTGACGCCGTCGGGCGTCGCGACACGCACTTCCTCGATCTGGTTGGGATGGATGAGTGCCCGCGCTTCGCGCGCATCGATCACGCGCGGACGGAAGATGAGCGGCTCTTCGAGCGACTCGAGGAGCGGCGTGACGCAGCCGCCGCCGAGCACGGCGCTCGCGAGCACCGCGGCCGACCAAAGAATGCGACTCGAGCGCATACTGTCGATCAGACTGTTACGCCGATCGACCGTTTCCGCACTAGCCTGAGTAGCCTATATGCCCCGAGAACTCGCGATAGAAATCGCTTCCGACGTGATCTGCCCGTGGTGCTACATCGGCAAGCGCCGCCTGGAAAAGGCGCTGGCGCTGGTTGATGGCGAAGCGCAGCCGGCGCTTCGCTGGCTGCCGTTCGAGCTCAACCCCGACCTGCCGGCAGGCGGCCTGCCACGCGCGGAATACCGGCGCGCGAAGTTCGGCTCAGCCGAGCGCGCCAAGCAGCTCGACGCGCGCGTCGCCGCCGAGGGACGCACGGTCGGCATCGAGTTCGCCTTCGAGCGCATGGAGCGCACGCCCAACACCCGTGCTGCCCATGAGCTCATCGACCTCGCGCAGCGCCAAGGCAAGGCGAACGGCGTGGTGGACGCGCTCTTTCGCGCTTACTTCGAGGAGGCGAGGGACATCGGCGAGGCGACGGTCCTTGCCGACATCGCCGCGCGCCATGACGTGTCGGGATGGCCCGGACAGGCGCGGCGCGAGGAAGTGGGTGCCTTGGAAGACGAGGTACGGGACTTGGGGATAAGCGCCGTGCCGACCTTCATCTTCGAACGCAAGTTCGGCGTCTCGGGCGCGCAACCGCCCGAGCACCTGGCGCAGGCGATCCGCCAGGCGCTCGGCGAAGCGACCTAATCGGGCCGCGAGCCGAAATTGATCGGCTCGGTGAAGTCGAGCCGCGTTTCGAGCAGGATGCCGTAGAGCGGGATCGACGGGCGCTTCACCAGCTCGAGCGGCGGCAGCGGCTTCGCGCCAAGCGACTGCGCCGCCGGGCCGAGCGCCTTCACGACGTCGGCCGACAGGATGATCTCGCCGGCGCGCGCGCGGTGCACGAGGCGCTCCGCGATGCTGACGCAGTCGCCGAAGGCGACGAACTGCCGCGCGCCGATCGGCCCGGCGTGGCCGAACACCGCTTCGCCCAGATGCACGGCGCAGGAGACCGCCGCCGGCAGGCCGTACTGCGTCTTCCACTGCTCGCCGAGCGCGCCGAACTCGCGCTGCAAGTCGCGCGCTGCCTTGACCGAGCGCTCGGCGAAGTCCTTGGCCGCGCCGGTGCCGAAGGCGCCGAGCAGGGCGTCGTTCTGCACCGAAAGCACCTTGCCCTTGTTCGCCGTGACCGCCATGGCGCAGAAGGAGAAGAAGTCGTTGGCGAGCTCGAGCACCTTCTCGGGCGGCAGCACCTCGGAGAGCCGCGTGAAGTTGCGCAGCTCCGCATACATGATCGCCGCCGTGCGTCGTTCAGCGTCCGCCGTCATCGCCCGCCGCCGCTATGCCATTCAAGTAGTGCTCCCAGACATGCAGATTGCGCTCGCATGCTGCCACGACCGCGTCTTCCATGCCCAGCGCGCGCGCGAATTTCTCTACGGCGCGCCAGCCGGTGTTGGAGTGCTCGATGTCCGCCTCGGTATGGAGCTCGAAGAACTCCAGATCGTCGTCTTGCAGCCGGAAGAGCTTGCCCCAGCGACGGCGCTCGAGCCCGAACCAGCCGCGCTTCCTGAATTCGCCCCGGCCGTAGCCCGGAACGTTCACTCGCTCGGCGCAGGTATTGGCCACGATGCCCTCCAGCCAGTGGCGGTTCGCCATCAGCCCCTCCCAGGCAGCCCAGCAAAGCTCGGTCGAAGGGAGCGGCCGCGCCTTCTGGATCCCGGCGCGCCTCATGCCGATCCTCACGCCGAGCTCCTCGAGGATCTGCCAGTGGGGCCGGCCGCCCCCGTGCGCATGGTCGGCGATCACCTCCTCGCTGCACGCGCCGATGATGCGCATGCGGGTCTCCCAGTCCGGGCAGTTGGTCGCGACCTTGAGCTTTAGCACCGAGTTGCGCTGGCGCGTGTTCAGCCGGTGCTGCATCACGAACGTGCGCGCCCGGCCCTTCGTCATCGGCTCGCGAAACCAGCGGCAGCGGCTGGCGAAGTCGTCCACGACGCGGTCCATCCTGCGCACGACGCTCATGCGAGCTCCAGCGTCACGCGCTTGTTGCGCTTGCCCTCCGATCGAATGCGAGCCACCTTGAGCGCGCCAATCTCGCCGGTATTCGCGACATGCGTCCCGCCGCACGCCTGCAGGTCGACGCCGCGAATTTCCAGCAGCCGCACCCGGCCCTCGCCGCGCGGCGGCGCGACCGACATGGTCTTCACCAGCTCAGGCCGCGCGTCGAGCTCGGCGTCGGTGATCCACATTACCTTCGTCGCCACGCCGGCGCGCACCAGCTCGTTCAGCTGCCCCTCGATCTGCGGCGCGACGAGCGCCGCCATATCGATGTCGAAGTCGAGGTGCGCCTTGTCTTCGGCGATGCGTCCGCCGGTGACCGGTGCCTTCACCACGGCACCGAGGAGGTGAAGCGCGGTGTGCAGGCGCATCAGGCGGTGGCGGCGCTCCCAGTCGATCTCGGCGTGCACCTTGTTGCCGACCGCGACTACGGCGCCGGGCAGCAGGATATGGAGCACGCCATCGCCGGCGGGCGTCTTCCGAGTGTCGAGCACGCGCCAGTCGCCCAGACGGCCTGTGTCGCCAGCCTGGCCGCCGCCGAGCGGATAGAACACCGTGCGATCGAGCTCGACTGACTCGCCATGGACGGCGAGCACCGTGGCTTCGCAACCGCGGAGGTACGGATCTTCGCGAAAGAGCAGCTCGGGCACGGGTGCCTTAAATAATTACGGTCCTGGCCCCGAACTCAATGGAGCAGCGTGTAGAGCGCTGCCGCAAAGACCACCAGCGCACCGCCGGCGAAGACCATCAGCGTGGTCTTGGAGACATCGGGCAGGTCCGGGTCGCGCGGCAGGGGCTTGCCGTGCTCGTCGTGCTCCTTCTCCTGCGTGGGCGGCGGCGCGAGCACCACGGTGGTGTCTTCCGATGTGTCGCGGGTGGCGTGCGCGGCGCCGACCTTCGCGTTGAAATTCTTGAAGAAGTCGTCGGCGACTTTCCTCGCCGCGGCGTCGACCAGGCGCGAGCCGATCTGCGCCAGCTTGCCGCCGACGCTGGCCTTGACGTCATAGCTGAGCTTGGTCTTGTCGCCCTCCGGCGCGAGGCGCACCTGGGCGCCGCCCTTGGCGAAGCCGGCGGCGCCGCCCTGGCCTTCGAAGGCGATGGCGTAGGAGTCCGGCGGCTTCACGTCGGAGAGCGTCAGCTTGCCTTTGAACTTGGCGCTCACCGGCCCGACGCGCGCCACCATCAGTACCTGGTATTGGTTCTCGCCGCTCGGCTCGATCGACTCGCATCCCGGCACGCTCGCCTTGAGCATTGCAGGATCATTGAGCGCGTCCCATACCACTCGCTGCGGCGCGGGTACGAGCTGCTCGCCGGTCATTTCCATGCGCGGTTCTCCCGGATCGGTTGGCTAAGGGTCCTCGCGAGCTCCACGAGGCTTTTCAGATTATGCACGGGCAGGAAGACATCGACGTGCGGCAGCATGGCGCGCACGCCGGCGGGGCGCGCCTCGAACTTCTCGTAGCGCAGGAGCGGGTTCAGCCACACCAGGGTGCGCGAGCTCTTGGCGAGGCGCTCCATTTCCTGGCCGAGCCCCTCGCCCGCCTCGCGGTCGAGCCCGTCGGAGACGAGCAGCACGCAGGCGTTCTGCGCCAGCATGCGCCGCGCCCACTTGAAGTTGAATTCGCGAAGCGATGCGCCGATGCGCGTGCCGCCCGACCAGTCCTTGATCGCCTCGGCCACCTTGGCCATCGCCACGTCGACGTCGCGATGGCGCAGCTGTCGCGTGATATTGGTGAGGCGCGTGCCGAAGACGAACACCGAGACCCGGTCGCGGTCGTTGGTGATCGCGTGCAGGAAGTGCAGGAACATGCGCGCGTACGGATTCATCGAGCCGGAGATGTCGCACAGCACGACCAGCGGCGGATGCAGCTTGCGCGGCGCCGCGCGCACCAGCGGGATGATGTCGCCGCCCTCGCGCAGCGATTGGCGCAGGCTCGCGCGCAGGTCGATGCGCCGGCCCGAGCGGTGGGCGTAGAAGCGGCGCGTGCGGATCTCCGGCAACGGCAGGCGCAGCTCGGCGATCATCTTCTTCGCCTCGGCGAGCTCGGCCGACGACATGGTGTCGAAGTCCATGTGGCTCAGCACCTCGCGCGAGGAGAAGGTGAGCCGCGCTTCGAGGTCGATCTTCTGCTCGCGCGCCGGGTCTTCGCGCTGCCGGTTGAAGAGCGCGTCGGTCAGGCGCTGGCTCTGCTGCTCCTCGGGCTTGGGCGCGCGGCCGTGCGCCTTGGGCAGCAACACCTGCATCATGCGCTCGGCGAGCTTCGGATCGCGCCAGAAGATCTGGAACGCCTGGTCGAAGATCGGCCGCTGCTCCTGGCGCGAGAGCAGCACCGCCGACATGGTCCAGTACCAGTCTTCGCGTCTCAGGATTGACTGCGGGGAGCCGGCGATCGCGAGCGCCTGCACGCAATCGACCACGCGATCGGGTCCGATGCGCAAGCCCGCCGCGCGCAGCAGGCGCGCGAAGTGCATCACGTTCTCGGCGAGGCGTCCCTCGCTCAGCCGTTCTGGGCGAGCGGGCATTCGCGCGCCAGGCGCTCCACCGCGGGCGAGGCGACGGTGTCGTGGTCGCGGAAGTAGCGCTCGTGGTTCTTCTCAACCTCGTCGAGCCAGTAGACGTAGTTCACCATCATGCCGGCCGCGCGCGTGATGCCCGATTCGGAGGAGTCGCCCATCCAGTTCAGGCGCTCGAGCGCGGCGCCGTTGCCGAGGTGAAAGCGCGCCACCGGGTCGAGCGGCTCGAGGCCGTGCTTCGCTTTCAGCAGGTAGTAGCCGCAGAAGCGCATCAGCAGCTTCTCCAGCGCGTCCGGGATCTCGCCCAGATGCCACGCCGGGTCGGCGAGCCGCTCGATCAGCAGCTTGTCCGGCGCGGCGAGCAGGACGCTGTCCAGCCAGCGACGGAAGCCGGGAATCGGCGACAGCGTGGCGAAGCGCCGCAAGTGCGGGAACTCGCGCTTGAGGTCCTCGGCCACCTGCTTGATCAGCTGGTTGCCGAAGGAGATGCCGCGCAGGCCCTCCTGGCAGTTGGTGATCGAGTAGAACATGGCGCAGTCCGCCTCGGCGGCATCCGCGACTTGCGAGCGGATGTCGAGCAGCGGCTGCACCTGCGCCGCCATGCCGCGCGTCAGCGCCACCTCGATGAAGATGATCGGCTCGTCGGGGAGCTGCGGGTGGAAGAACGCGAAACAGCGGCGGTCCGCCTCGAGACGCCGGCGCAGGTCGCGCCAGCCCTGGATGGCGTGCACGCCCTCGTACTGGATCAGCTTCTCGAGCACCATCGCCGAGGTATGCCAGTCGATGCGCTCCAGGCGCAGAAACCCGCGGTTGAACCACGAGCGCAGCACGCGCATGAGATCGGCGTCGACTGCGCGCCACTCGGGGTGCTGGCGCAGGCCGGCGAGCAGCTGGCGCCGCATCTCGACCAGCGCGGCGGTGCCGCCCGGCGCCATGTTGAGGCGATGGAACAGCTCCTGTCGCGCGGGCTCGACCACCGCCTGCAGCTCGATCAGATTTTCAGGGGAGGGCTTCGCCTGGTACGCGGCGGCGGCGCGGCCGACGGCATCGGGCGACGGCGAATAATGGCGCGCCAGCATCTCGAAGAACTCGCCGCGGCACGGATCATCGAGCTCGCGGTAGGCGGCGAGCGCGTCACGCGCGAGCGCGGTGCTCGCGTATTCGCCGCTCTCGGCGAGCAGCGCATTGCACAGGCCGACGAGGTTCTCGGTGCGTCGGTCGATGCCGGCGCTGCCGCCGCCGATCAGCTTGCGAAGAAAGCTCGCCGCGCCCATCGTCAGGCGGCGGCCTTGGCCTCGGCGACCAGGCGCTCGGCCTCCTCGCCAGCCACGCGCTCGAGGTCGTCGCGGTACTTGAGCAGTACGCCGAGGGTGTTGTTCACCGTCTCGGGATCGAGCGTGACGCGATCGAGCGCAGCCAGGCAGTTCGTCCAGTCGATCGTCTCGGCGACCCCCGGCAGCTTGTAGAGCTCGGTTTTGCGCAGCCGCTGCACGAACGCCACCACTTCCCTGGAAAGCGCCGCGGCCGCCTTGGGCGCCTTGCGCCGCAGGATCTCGAGCTCGCGCTGCGCGTCCGGGTAATCGACCCAGTGGTAGAAGCAGCGGCGCTTCACCGCGTCATGGATCTCGCGCGTGCGGTTCGAGGTGATGACGACGATCGGCGGCTCCTTCGCCTTGAGCGTGCCGATTTCCGGAATGGTGATCTGCCAGTCGGAGAGCACCTCGAGCAGATACGCTTCGAACGGCTCGTCGGTGCGGTCGAGCTCATCGATCAGCAGCACCGGCGCATCGCCTTCCTCATTTGCCTCCAAGGCGCGCGCCAGCGGCCGCTTGACCAGGAACTGATCGGAGTAGATCTGCGCGCCGAGCTTGTCCTTGTCCTTGACGCCGGCGGCCTCGGCGAGGCGGATCTCGATCATCTGCCGCGAGTAGTTCCACTCGTAGGCGGCCTGCGAGATGTCGAGGCCCTCGTAGCACTGCAGGCGGATCAGCTCGCGGCCGAGCGCCTGCGCCACCACCTTGCCGATCTCGGTCTTGCCGACGCCGGCCTCGCCCTCGAGGAACAGCGGCCGCCGCATGGCGAGCGCCAGGAACAGCGACGTGGCGAGGCTGCGATCGGCCACGTACTCGCCGGCGGCGAGCAGGGCCTGCGTTTCATCGATCGACTTCGGAAGCGGCGCGGGCATGGAGAAGCGGCTGAAAGAGCGGCATTTTCCTGAATTTGAGCATGGATCGCCACTCCGGTTCATACGAGCGGCGTACTATTTGCGTCAACGTGACGTCGCGACGCCGATTCCTCGCCGGTGCGCTCGCCTTCGCCGCCGCCCCGGTGGCAGCCCAGCAAAAGCCGGCCGCGAAGCTCTATCGCATCGGCATGCTGGAAGCGGTGCCGATCGCGGCGGCCAGCCTGAACCTAGGCGAGTTCCATCGCGGCATGAAAGAGCTCGGCCACGAGGAGGGTCGCACTTACCTGGTGCTCTACCGCTCCGCCGAAGGACGCACCGAACGCTTCGCGGCGCTCGCCGCGGAGCTCGCCCGGCAGAACATCGACGTGTTCCTCACGCGCGGCACGCCGGCGACGCTCGCGGCGCGCGATACCGAAAGCGGCATCCCGGTGGTGGCCTCCGCGATTGCCGATCCGATCGAGGCGAAGGTCGTCGCAAGCCTTGCCGCACCGGGCGGCCCGGTCACCGGCCTCACCAGCCAGGTGAACGAGCTGGGCGCGAAGCGGATGGAGCTGCTCAAGGCGCTCGCGCCGGGGATCACGCGCCTCGGCACGATCGTCAATCCGGACAATCCCGCCTCGCTCGCGGCGTGGAAGATCATCGAGCAGGCGGCGCCCGACCTCAAGCTCAAGCTCGAGATCATCGACGTGCGCACGCCCGAGCAGCTGGAGGCGGCGCTCGAAGCGTCGGTGAAGAACGGCGTCGACAGCCTGATCATCGGCATCGATCCGCTCGCGCAAGCGAACCAGGTGGTCGACTTCACGCTGAAAGCACGCCTGCCGGCCGCGTTCGCGGCGCGCAACTATGTCGAGGCCGGCGGCCTTCTCTCCTACGGCGTCTCCTATCCCAATCTCTACTACCGCGCCGCCACCTACGTCGACAAGCTGCTGAAGGGCGCCAAGGCAGCCGAGCTGCCGATGGAACGCGCGAGCAAGTTCGAGCTGGTGATCAACCGCAAGACGGCGCGCGCGCTCAAGCTCGCCATTCCGCCCGATCTCTTCCTGCGCTCGGACGAAGTCATCGACTGAGCGGCACGCCGTTTGCTGCCTCCGGCGAAATCAATCACCGGAGGTTGCGATGGAAATGCAGATGGTGAAGGAGCTGATCCTCCAGTCGCTCGAGCACGAGAAGGGCGGCGTCAAGATCTACGAGACGGCCCTCAAGTGCGCGCAGAACGAAGATTTGAAAGAGGAGTGGGAGAAGTACCACCAGGAAACCGAGCGGCACGTGCAAATCCTACAAGACGTGTGCTCGCAGATGCAGCTCGATGCCGAGGAGCAGACGCCCGGTCGCAAGATCGTGCACGACATGGGGCAGTCGCTGGTCGCCGCAATGGAAGCGGCCCTCGGTGCCGGCGACCCGGCGCAGGCCGAGTGCGTCGCGACCGAATGCGTGGTGCTCGCCGAAGAGAAGGACCATTCCAACTGGCAGCTGATCGGCGAGGTCGCGAAAAAGATGACAGGCGCCGAAGCGAAGGCGTTGAAGGACGCATACAAGGAAGTCGAGGACCAGGAAGACGAGCACTACTACCACTCCAAGGGCTGGATGCGCGAGCTGTCCATGCAGGCGCTCGGCCTGAAGGCAGTGCTGCCGCCGCCCGAAGAGAAGAAGCACGTCAAGACCGCAATCGGCGCGGCGCGCGCGGAGCAGTCGCGCACCAAGTCGCACTAGCCATTCGGGGACGGAGCCCGAACTCCGTCGGCGACGGCGCACCCGAATAATTCGGGCTCCGTCCCCGATCTCTATTGGGTTGTTAGCAGCCCGTGCTGAACTGCGCCGCTTGAATGCGGCGGCGCATCTCGTTCAGGTGCTCCATGGTGCGCGCATCGCCGCCGGCGCGGGCGCGCACTGCGATGTCATCGACGCGCCTGCCGTATTCTGCGCAGGCGGCCGCCTTGTCCATTCCCGGTGGCAGCGCGGCGGCATTTTCCTCGCGCGAGCGCATCGCCTCCTCGCGAAACTCGCGGTATTGCTCCTCGGTGATCGTGCGCGGCCGCTGATCCGTTTCCTCCGGCCCGGGGATGCTCAGTTGCGCGCTCGCCGCTGCCGCATGCAGGAGCAGCACGATAGGGATCGCCCCTATTTGAGCGCCTGCTCTACCGCGCGCTTGCACATCACGGTGATGAGGTGCGCGCGGTACTCGGGCGAGGCGTGCAGATCGTTGTTGAGGCCATCCGGCTTCACCTTGATGCTGGCCACCGCCTCGGGCGCAAACTTGGCGCTGAGCGCCTTTTCCATCTCCGTTTGCCGGAAGCCGCAGGGGCCGGCGCCGCTGACGCCGACGCGCACGTTGCCCGAGCCGAAATCGGCCACGTAGACGCCCACGAGTGCGAAGCGCGAAGCCGGGTTGCGGAACTTCTGATAGTTGCCGCGCTTCGGTGCCTGGAATGACACCGCCGTGATCAGCTCGCCGGGCTCGAGCGCCGTCTCGTACAGGCCCTTGAAGAACTGGTCGGCGGGAATCTTGCGCCGGTCGGTGATGACGGTCGCGTTCAGCGCCAGTACCGCCGCGGGGTAGTCCGCGGCCGGATCGTTGTTGGCGAGCGAGCCGCCGAGCGTGCCGAGGTGGCGCACCTGCCGGTCGCCGATCAGGTTCGCCATGGCGGCGAGGGACGGAATGGCGCGCTTCACGTCCGCCGAAGCGGCGACTTCTGCGTGGCGCGTCATAGCGGCGATCTCGACCGCATTGCCGCTCGCCTTGATGCCCGTGAGATCGCGGATGGTGCCGAGGTCGATGAGATCGGACGGCGACGAAAGCCGCAGCTTCATTGCCTGCACCAGGCTCTGGCCGCCGGCGAGGTACCTGCCTTCGGACTTCTGCTTGCCGAGCGCGAGCGCGTCCTTGGTGCTCGCCGGCCGGTGGTATTGGAATGCGTGCATTGCTTTCTCCTAAGCGCGAATCATCGCCTGCCACACTTTCTGCGCCGTGGCCGGCATGGAAAGGTCCTTGACGCCGAGCGCGTCGGTAAGCGCGTTCATTACCGCCGCCGGCGCGCCAATGGCGCCCGCCTCGCCGCAGCCTTTGACGCCGAGCGGGTTGTGCGTGCACGGCGTCTCGCGCGTGTCGACCTTGAAGAGCGGCAAATCATTGGCGCGCGGGATGCAGTAGTCGGCGAACGAGCCGGTGAGGAGCTGTCCCGTCTCGTCGTAGGCACAGCCCTCGGTCAGCGCCTGGCCGATCCCCTGCGCCAGTCCGCCATGCACCTGTCCCTCGACGATCATCGGATTGATCACCTTGCCGAAGTCGTCGACCGCCGTGAAGGCGACGATCTGCGAGGCGCCGGTCTCGCGATCGACCTCCACCTCGCACACGTAGCTGCCCGCTGGGAAGGTGAAGTTGGTCGGATCGTAGAACGCGTTCTCGTTCAGGCCGGGCTCGAGCTTGTCGAGCGGATAGTTGTGCGGCACGTAGGCGGCGAACGCCACTTCGCCGAAGGTCTTCTGCTTGTCGGTCCCGCCCACCTTGAACACGCCGCGGTCATACTCGATATCCGCTTCGGATGCCTCGAGCAGATGCGCCGCGATCTTGCGGCCCTTGGCGACGATCTTGTCGAGCGCCTTGACGATGGCGGTGCCGCCCACCGCGAGCGAGCGCGAGCCGTACGTGCCCATGCCGAAGAGGACCTTCGACGTATCGCCATGCACGATGTCGACCTGTTCCATGCCGAGGCCGAGACGGTCGGCCACCACCTGCGCGAAGGTCGTCTCGTGCCCTTGACCGTGCGCGTGCGAGCCGGTGAACACGGTCACCGTGCCGGTCGGGTGCACCCGGATTTCACCGGCTTCGAAGAGCCCGGCGCGGGCGCCGAGGCTGCCGGCAACGTTGGACGGCGCGATGCCGCATGCCTCGATGTAGCAGGCGTAGCCCAGGCCGCGCAGCTTGCCTCGTCGCAGCGACTGCTCGCGCCGCTCCTTGAAGCCCGCGACGTCGGCCATCTTCATCGCCGCGCTGAGCGTCGCCTCGTAATTGCCGGTGTCGTAGAGCAGCGCGACCGGCGTCTGGTAGGGGAACTGGCGGATGAAGTTCTTGCGTCGCAGCTCGGCCGGATCCATCTTGATCTCGCGCGCGGCCGTCTCCACCAGCCGCTCGACCACGTACGTCGCTTCCGGCCGCCCGGCGCCACGATAGGCATCGACCGGCGTCGTATTGGTGAACACGGCGGTGACTTCGCAGTAAATGTGCGGCGTCGTGTACTGCCCGGCAAGCAGCGTCGCGTACAGGATCGTCGGGATGCACGAGGCGAAGGTCGAGAGATACGCACCGAGGTTCGCGGTGGTGCGCACGCGCATCGCCAGGAACTTGCCGTCCTTGTCGAGCGCGAGCTCCGCCACGGTGACATGGTCGCGGCCGTGCGCGTCGGAGACGAAGGCTTCCGAGCGATCCGAGGTCCACTTCACCGCCCGCGCGAGCTGCCGCGCCGCCCAGGTGCAGACGACGTCCTCAGCGTAGAGATAAATCTTGGAGCCGAAACCGCCGCCGACATCGGGCGCCACGACGCGCACCTTCGTCTCCGGCAGGCCGAGGACGAACGCCGTCATCAGCAGCCGCTCGACGTGCGGGTTCTGGCTCGCGACGTACAGGGTCGTGCTGTCGTCGGCGCGCGAGTAGACCGCGTTTACTGCGCGCGGCTCGATCGCGTTGGGTATCAGCCGGTTGTTGACGAATTCGAGCTTGGTGACATGCGCGGCCTTGGCGAACGCGGCGTCGACTGCGTTCTTGTCGCCGATTGCCCAGACATAGCAGGTGTTGTCCGGCGCGATCTCGTGGAGCGCCGGTCCGCCGCGCGCCTTGGCGCCGCTCGCGACCGCGGCGAGCGGCTGGTAATCGACTTCTACCAGCTCCGCAGCGTCGCGCGCCTGCGAGGCGGTTTCGGCGATCACCACAGCGACGCGCTCGCCGACGTGGCGCACCTTGTCCAGGGCGAGCGACGGGTAGGGCGGCTCCTTCATCGGCTGGCCGTTGACGTCCGTGATCAGCCAGCCGCAGGGCAGGCCGCCGACTTTCGCGGCGGCGAGGTCGGCGCCCGTATAGACGGCGACCACGCCGGGGGCGCGCTTCGCCTTGTCGATCGAGATGCGGCGGATGTTGGCGTGCGCGTGCGGCGAGCGCACGAACGCGGCGTACGTCTGGCGGGGGAGCGCTACGTCGTCAGTGTACTGGCCGCTGCCGGTGAGGAAACGATAGTCCTCTTTGCGCGCAATGCG
>JAEKLK010000310.1 GCA_019509895.1 Betaproteobacteria bacterium
CGGTGGTCGAGCCGGCGGGGAGCGGCACGATGAGCCGCAGCGGCCGCACCGGATATTCCTGTGCATGGGCGAGCGTTGCCACCGCAACGAGCGCCGATGCGATCAATGCACGCATGGATTCCTGCCCTTTTCGATGAGCGCAATGACGCGACCGAACTGCCGGTCGTCTTCCCTCATGTAGCGGCCGAAGTCGTCGCCGAAGCGCCAGCGCAGTGTGAAGGCGCTCGCCGCGGCCTCGCGCTGGAAATCCTCGTCGGCCGCCACCTTGCGCAGCGCGCCGATGTAGCGTCCGGCGATCGGGCTCGGCAGCTCGCGCGGCGCCACCAGGCCGCGCCAGTGGGCGACATGCCATTGCACGCCGAGCGCTTCAGGCACTGTTGGCACCTCGGCAAAGCGCGGGTGGCGCGCCTCCTCCATCGTGGCGAGCGCTCGGGCGCGGCCGTCGAAAAGGAATGCTCGCGCATCGGTCATGGTGATCGGCGCCACGTCTGCCTTCGCGGCAAGCACGTTCTCGAGGCCTTGCTCGCCGCTCAGCGTCTCCAGCCATTCGAGGCGCGAGGCTTCCATGCCGCAGCTATCCAGCAGTCCGGCCAGCGCGAATTTCCAGACGCCGAAATTAGGGCCGCCCGAGCCGCGCACGGGTCGCTTGCGAAACTCGTCTAGGAATTCGCGCGCCGTGCGCCACGGCGCATTGGCGGCCACGACCAGCGCCGCCGCTTCGACGTACGGCACGGCGAGCGGCGTGTAATCGAGCGGCGTCAGCGCCGTCAGACCTTCGTGCCAGTGCATCATGCCGATCTCGCCGGTGATGAGGCCGATAAGGCTGCCGTCGGCCGGCGCGGCGGCGATTGCCTCATGGCCCGCGACCGCGCCCGTGCGGTTCACTACTTCGATCGGCTCGCCCAGATGCTTCGCCATGTAGCGCGCCGCGAGACGCGCGCGCTGGTCGCTGCCGCCGCCGGCGACGTACGGCACGACGAGCTGAATCACTCTCGTGCCGCCAGTTCGGACAGCGCCTTTTTGGAAACCTTGCCGAATGTCGACACCGGGAAATCGTCGACGACCATCATTCGCTCGGGCAGCTTGAACTTCGCGATCTCCTTGCCCTTCAGGAAGTCGACCAGCTCCGGAAATTCGAGCTTCGCGCCCGGCTTGAGGACCAGGCAGGCGCACATCTTCTCGCCGAGGTTCGGGTCGGGCACCGGCACACAGGCCACGTTCTGCACGGCCGGGTGCGACAGGATCAGGTTCTCGATTTCCTCGGCGCTGATCTTCTCGCCGCCGCGGTTGATGAGATCCTTCTTGCGCCCTTCGACGATGTAGTTTCCTGAAGGGTGCTTGCGCATCAGGTCGCCCGAGCGATAGAAGCCGTCGCGCGTGAACTGCTTCTTGTTGTATTCGGGGACGCCGTAATAGCCGCGCAGCGTGTAAGGCCCGCGGCAGGTGAGCTCGCCCACTTCGCCGTCGGCTACCGGCCGATCGTCGTCGTCGAGCAGCAGCACCTCGTCATCCGGGCAGATCGGCCGGCCGCAGGTCTCGAGCTTCACCTCTTGCGGGTCATCGAGCCGCACAAAGAACAGCATGCCTTCCGACATGCCGAAGTTTTCCTGCACGAACGAGCTCGGTATGAGCTGGTGCGTGCGCAGGCGCACCTCGGGCTGCATGCGCTGGCCGCCGCTCTGGATGATGCGAACGCTCGAAAGATCGTATTTGCTGACGGCCGGATCGTTGATCAGCCGGATCAGGAGCGCCGGCACCACCTTGATATGCGTCACCTTGTGGCGCTCGATCAGCTTGAACATTTCCTCGGGTCGCGTCGTGGGTGAGAGGACCACTTTGCCACCCTGGAAAAAATATCCCTGGATGCCGGGGCAGGCGAGAGGCAGGTTGTGCGCGATCGGCAGCGCCAGAAGTAGAACCGAATCGCCGGTGACGCCGCACACAGGGGCGGCGGTTTTTGAGTTGTAGGCGTAGTCGTTGTGCGTGCGCGGGATGAGCTTGGGCATGCCGGTGGGGCCGCCGGAGAGCTGGAAGATGCAGGGATCGGTCGGGTCGATGCTGATCTCCGCCAGGCGCGCGCGCGGCAGCTTCGCCGGCCGGTCGATCAGGTCCTTCAGCATCGGCAGCGAGATGCAGAACTTGAGCGAAGCGTTCTCCGCCTGCACGCGGCGGATCATCGGCTCGAACTCGAAGTCGCCCTGGCGCTCCGGGTACACGCAGGTCGACGCGCCCGAAAGCTGCACGAACTGGTTGATCTCGGCGAAGCGATGCGTCGCGAGCGCGGCGATCGGGATGGCGCTGATCTTCTGCAGGGCGAAATAGAGCAGCACGAACTCGGCAATGTTCGGCAGCGTCGGCACCACGCGGTCGAGCGGCTTTAATCCCAGCTCGAGGAGGTTCAGCGCCAGGTTGTCGCTGATGCGGTCGATATCCGCGTAGGTGAACTGGCGCTCGCCTTCGATCAGCGCGACGCGGCCGGCGTACTGGCGGAAGACGGCGGCGAATTCCTGCGCCAGCGACTTGTCCTGCCAGTAGCCCTTAGCGCGATAGCCGCGCGCGAACTCGGGCGGGAAGGGCACTACACCGGGAAGTGGCATGCGGGGCGGCGCGAAACGATGAACATGTTCATGTTCGGGAGGCGCGCGTGGCTTGTCAAGCCGCCCGCGGCAGCCGCATGCTTGCCGCCCGATGAAGGAATCGCTCCGCGAGCAAAAGAAGCTCGAGACGCGCGACAGGATCCGGCGCGCGGCGGCGCAGCTCTTCACGCAGCGCGGCTACGGCGCGGCGACCATGCGGCAGATCGCCGCCCGCGCGCACGTCGGCCTCGGCACGCTCTTCAACTACGCCGAGGACAAGCGCGACCTGGTGTTCCTGATCTTCAACGAGGAGCTGAACGCGATCACCGATGTCGCGCTCGCCGCGCCGCGGCCGGGACAGTCGCTCGTCGAAAAACTGCTCGCCGTCTTTCGCGTGCACTACGGCTGGCTCGCCACCAAGCCGGCGCTCGCGCGCATCCTGCTGCAGGAGCTCACTTTCTATTCGAGCGGCAAGCAGGCCGCCACCTTCCACGGCATCCGCAAGCGCCTTATCGACGGCCTCGAGGCGCTCGTCGCGGCGGCGCAGAAAGCAGGCGAGGTGCACCGCCGAGAAAAGCCCGGCGTGATCGCGCGCCACATCTTCTTCGTCTACTCGGCGTCGCTACGCTGGTGGATCGCCGCGCCGAAGCCCGATCCGGAGAAAGGCGTCGCCGAGCTGCGCCGGATGCTCAGGCTGCAGTTCGACGGACTGCGGAAAAAAGGGTGACTGTCACCATTTTTAATCGGTGACAGTCACCATTTAAGTCGTGGCCCCGAATTCCCCGAATTCAGGTGGAGCTGGTGAAGCCGCCATCGATGACGATGATTTCGCCGGTGACGAAGCGGTTGCCCTGCACGAGGCTCATCATGGTCTCGGCGACGTCGTCGGCGGTGACGACGCGCTTGAGCGGTGTCGCTTTCGCGCGCTTGCCCATCAGGTCGTCGTATTTGTCCTTCAGCATGCGCTTCATCCAGTCGCCTTCCATCCAGCCGGGCGCGACCGCGTTCACGCGGACCTCGGGGCCGAGGTTCCAGGCGAGGGTCTTGGTGAGGTTGACGACCGCCGCCTTGCTCGCGGCATAGGGCAGCGGCTGCGGCCCCGGCCGAAGGCCCACGATGCTCGCCGTATTGACCACGCAGCCTTTCGCTTCCTTCAGGAGCGGCGCCGCCGCGCGCGTCACCTGGAAAAGTCCCCGCACGTTGACCGCGAAGACGCGATCCCATTCCTCGAGCGACAGCGTGTCGAGGTCGCGCGGCTTCCACGACGCGGTGGTGCCGGCGTTGTTGATCAGCACATCGAGCCGCCCGAAGCGCTCCTTCACCTGCGCGATCATGGCGCGCACGCTTTTCTCATCGCTTACGTCGCATTTGATGAGCAGCGTCTTCACCCCCAGCCGCTCCGCCTCGGCGGCGGTCTCGCGTGCCGGTCCTTCGCTCGAGCTGTAGTTGATCGCCACGTCGTAATGCGCGCGCGCCAGCGCGAGAACCGCGCTGCGACCGATGCCGGTGGCGCCGCCGGTTATGAGCGCGGCCTTTGTGGACGTCAAACGGGAGCCTGCAATAAGATGAGAATGAACATGTTCATGTTCGGATCCCACCGCATCGCTGTCAAGCGCCGCGCCGATGGCGGCCGCTAGCGCTGCGCAGATCACCGTCGAGGGCGTCTCGCACACGTATCGCCCGGCCCGGGGGCGCGCCGTGCTCGCGCTCGACGAGGTATCCCTCGCGATCGCGCCGCGCGAGTTCGTCGCGCTGCTCGGTCCGTCGGGCTGCGGCAAATCGACGCTGCTCTATCTCGTCGGCGGTTTCCTGCCGGTGGAGAAGGGCGCTATCAGGATCGAAGGCGCGCCGGTCGCCGGTCCCGGTCCGGATCGCGGCATCGTCTTCCAGCACTTCGCGCTCTTTCCCTGGAAGACGGTGAAGGCGAACGTGCGCTACGGCCTGGAGAAGCTCGGCGTCGCGCGCGAGGAGCAGGAGCGTCGCGCGCAGGCATACATCGAGCTCGTCGGCCTGAAAGGCTTCGAGGAGAGCTATCCGTCGCAGCTCTCCGGCGGAATGAAGCAGCGCGCGGCGCTCGCGCGCACGCTCGCGGTCGATCCGAAGATGCTGCTGATGGACGAGCCTTTTGGCGCCCTCGACGCGCAGACGCGCAGCCTGATGCAAAGCGAGCTCTACGCCATCTGGCAGCGCACGCCGAAGACCGTCATCTTCGTGACGCACGACGTGCAGGAGGCGGTGCGCCTCGCGCAGCGTGTGCTCGTGATGTCGGCGCGGCCGGGACGCATCAAGGCTAAGGTCAACATCCAGCTCGATCGCGCCGATCCGCACATTTACCGCTCGCCGGCGTTCGCCGAAAAAGTCGACGAGATCTGGGACCTGGTGCGCGACGAGGCGCTGAAGGCGCAATGACCCGATCTGCGGAAAGCTCTCGTGCCCGCGCGAGCCGGCGAGTGCTTCCGGCGTTATGAAATACCTGCCGCTCGCGCTGCTCGCGCTCGCCTGGGAGGGAATCGTCCAGTTGGGGCTGGTGTCGCGCGATGTCCTGCCATCCTTGAGCGATGTGCTGAAGGCGGGCTGGATCCTGCTGCGCGAAGGCGACCTGTGGAAGAACGCCGGCGCCTCGCTCTACCGCGGCGGCGCAGGCTTGGCGCTGGCGATCGTCTTTGGCGCTGTCCTCGGCATCCTCATGGCGTGGTGGCGATGGATGGATGCCTTCATGGGACCGCTGGTCGAGGCGCTCTATCCGATGCCGAAGTCGGCGCTCATTCCGGTGACGGCTGCCGGAGCTCGCGACCGGTATCCGCACGGCGCTCGCGCTCACCTTCGTGCTGCTCGTCTCCTCCGAGCTGATCGTCGCGCGCGCGGGCCTCGGCTACCTCATCGGCTTCCTCGGCGAGGGCGGCGTCTACGACGCCATGTTCGCAGTCGTGCTGGTGGTGGCCTTTCTCGGCTTCTTCGCCGACCGGCTTTATCAACGCCTGGTCGGCCGGCTCCTCGCATGGCGCGCCTGACCCTGCGCCTTGCGCCCTGGCTTTCCGTGCTGGCGCTGGCGCTCGCCTGGGAGCTCTTCGCAAGGAGCGGCGCCGTGACGCCCTTCATGCTGCCGAAGCTCACCACCGTGCTGGAGCGCATCGGCGCCGATGCCGCTTCCGGTGATCTGTGGCAGAACCTCGGCCTCACGCTCTACCGCTCGCTCACCGGCTTCGCGGTGGCGGCGATCGCCGGCGTCGCCCTCGGCTTCGCGGTCACTTACAGCCGGGCGATGCGCTGGCTTTTCGACCCGCTCATCTCGGTCGGCTTCCCGATGCCGAAGATCGTCTTCCTGCCGATCATCACGCTCTGGCTCGGCTTCCACGATCTCTCGAAGATCTCGATGGTGGTGTTC